>JAPPKR010000116.1 GCA_028819835.1 bacterium
TCGAGGGAGAGCTCATAGCTCTGACCGACGTAGCGCATCTCAGCGTAACGTCGAACCTGGACATCCTCCTCCTTGACGCCTTCACGCCCAAGTAAGTCACGGCCCTCTTCTTCCAGCTCTTGAAAAAGCCCTTCGATGATCGCCAGATCAAGTCTTTCGACGTTCTGCAGAACCGTTCTCGAAAAGTCGTGCTTCAGATCAGTCACGAGCAGTCCCAATGCCGAGAAGATGCCAGGGCTAAGCGGCACGATGGTGTGAGAGAATCCGAGTTCGATGGCGATTCTTCCACTGTGCACGGGACCGGCTCCACCGAAGGCGACAAGAGCGAATTCGCGCGGGTCATATCCACGTTGTATGGAGATCAACCTCAGGGCATTCACCATTGCGGCATTGGCAATCTCCAAGATTCCATAGGCTGCATCGATTAGATCCATGCCTAACCGGGATGCCAATCCTTCGATCGCCTCCGTAGCCTTCTCGCCGTCGAGCTCGATCTCGCCGCCGAGGAAGTACCCGGGGTTCAGCCGTCCGAGGACGAGGTTGGCATCAGTCACCGTCGGCTCCAGGCCGCCCCAGCCGTAGCACGCTGGGCCCGGATCAGCGCCAGCACTTCTCGGCCCCACCCTCAGTGCTCCGCCTGAATCCACCCAGGCGATTGATCCACCTCCGGCTCCGATCTCAACCAGGTCAATGACAGGAGTGCGAATCGGATAGCCAGAACCGCGACCACTCCCCATTCCTGGTCGGGCGGTTGCGCCCACCTCGTAATCCTTTGTCACGTTCGGTACGCCATCCAGAATCAGGCCGACTTTTGCCGTGGTCCCGCCCATATCCAGCGAGATCATGTTGCTGAACCCGAGCGACTCTCCGAGGTAGGTCGCCGCCATGACTCCGGCGGCGGGCCCCGACTCCACCATGAATACCGGCTTCTCGGCCGCGACCTCGAACGTCTGCAGTCCCCCATTGCTTTGCATCACAAGAAGCTCACCTGTCATGCCTTCAGCTCGAAGGCGACTCTCGATACTCTCAAGATATCGGGAAACGACTGGGCGAATGCCAGCATTGATCGTTGTGGTGCTGGCGCGGAAATACTCCCGAAATTCTGGTGCCACCTCGCTCGAAAGCGAGACGGCTGTCTCTGGAAGCATGGACCGTAGTATTTCGCCGACGGTTACCTCATGAACTGGATTGATATGTGCATGCAGAAGACACACAGCGATTGACTCGACTTCCTCCTCCTTTATCTTTCGGGCCACTGATTTGACATCTTCCACATGAATTGGAACGACAACATTGCCCGAGGCATCGAGGCGCTCTCGTATCTCAAAACACAAATAGCGCGGTACCAGGGGTCGAAGTTTCTCAAACCCAAGGTCATACAGTACGGGGCGATTCTGCCGTCCAATCTCAAGCATGTCCCTGAATCCATCCGTCGTGATAAACGCAGATCTCGCCAGACTGTTCTCAATAATTGCATTGGTGGCAACAGTCGTACCATGAACTAGATATGCCATAGAACTTGGGTCCAGCTCATTGCGTTCCAATATCCGATTGGTGGCCTGCAGAAAGCCAATCGATGGATCACGAGGAGTGGAAGTGACCTTGTCGATGAAAATCTCGCCAGTTGCTTCGTTGATCACCGTTGCATCTGTGAACGTGCCACCAATGTCAATGCCAATCCGGCTTGTCATGCTCGCCTTGCTCCCATCCAATCAGGTCGTGAAGGGCGCGGCTTTACTGCTAATCCACGCCATTGGAACCCCTAAGAACACGGGTCTGCTCTTCGTCTATGACCAGTTCCTTGGGATCAATGACCACGCGGTAGACCTCACGTGCTCTCTCGGCACTGACTTTTCCATCCCTTACGTCGGCAAGAACACTGACCGGATCCCTCTCACTTGGCGGGCCAAAGCCCCCGCCGCCACAGGTTCGGTAACTGACGAGGTCCCCTGGCTTCAACTGCAAAGTTGACTTAGCGCCGACCGTGCTGGTCTCGCCTT
Source organism: bacterium (assembly GCA_028819835.1). The sequence goes on from JAPPKR010000116.1 coordinate 2,001, forward strand.
TCGAGACGAGAACGTACTCAGCCTTAGCTCCCGGAAGTCCTCCGAACAGCCCGTGTGGGCCCCAGCGATCCCGGTCAGCGAGGACTGTGAAGGACGCTTCGTGATCGGGAAAAAGATAGTCACGTCGTAGCCCAAGTCCCCCCCTGTGTCTTCCCGCACCTTCTGAGTTCTCTACCAACTCATAACGAACGATCCTGACGGGGTAACTCGATTCGGTCTCTTCGATTGGAGCGTTCTCGGTGTTCTTCCCATGGCATTGGACTGCGTCGGGACCGTCACTCTTGGCCCTACCCCCATAACCGCCAGCAAGCGTCTCAAGGAAGCAGTAATACTCGCCGGTACGAGGGTCCTCCCCGCCAAAACCAGCATGGCAGATCATCCCCTCTGTACCTGCGGGAATCATCTCAGGCAGTGCGGGAGACAACGCCTTGAATATGATGTCTGTAAGTCTCATCTGCGTTTCCCACCCCCCCACTACGGGAGCGGGATAAACGCAATTCACGACGGACCCTGCTGGTGCGTTTATGCGTACCGCGCCGTAGAATCCCGCATTCACTGGCACATCGGGATCGGTCAATGCCTTGAGGACGTACGCACAGGTCGCGAACGTCATCGCGAACGTAGCGTTCACTGGCGCTTTCCGCTGACGATCCGAGCCATCGAAATCAAATAGCACACCGTCGTCATCGATGACAACCTTGACAGCAAGTCGAACAGGATCAGCCGTGTACCCGTCAGTATCCACGTAGCCCTCTGCCGTGAAAACGCCACGCGGAAGAGCTCCCACCTCGACTCGAATACGCTGTTCCGTATAGGTCAGAAGCTGTTCGATCCCAGTCTCGACTACTTCAGGGCCGAAACGGTCCAGTAATGCCGTTAGCCTACGGATTCCAGCTTGATTTGAGGCGATCTGGGCACGAAAGTCGCCCGCGACCTCCCGCTTCGAGCGTATCTGAGACAGAATGAGTTGGAAGATCTCGTCAACGACCTCTCCGTTACGCACCAATTTCAGAGGAGGGATGATCACCCCCTCCTGGAACACCTCAGTAAATGCTCCGATACTGGATGGAGCTCCCCCGCCGACGTCAACGTGATGGGCGATGGTGGCTAGATATCCGAGTCGACGATTCTTGTACCACACCGGAGAGATGAGGGTTACATCGTTAAGGTGTCCTCCACCGATATAAGGGTGATTCAGGACGATGCCATCGCCAGGTCCAATGTTGTCAGCACCGTATTCGCGGATGGCGTTGGGCACGACCTCGACGGCCGATCCAAGGTGGGTCGCCTGGGCGAACGACTGAGCGACGACGCGAAGGTGCTCGTCATACAGGGCACATGAGAAATCGGCTCTCGTCTTGATGTTCGTGGAATACGCGCTACGCCTAACTGTGGCGCTCATCTCTTCGGTGATCTCGAGCAGGGCATTTCGAATCACCTCAAACCGAATCGGGTCTAGCCTCATATGTCAGTAGGGATCTTCACTCCGAGGAGTGGAGCGTGTTGCTGACAACCGTACACGTCCCGATCCCTGGGGCTACCAGAAACCGCTGGTCGCACGATTGTGATCTTGAGGCCCCGAGCTGAATCGTGCCATCCAAGATTGATTACGTCGCTCTTGTCGATTCCGTAGCACCGCGAGACCAAAGAATCGGTAATGATGCCCGACATCTTCACTTGATTAAACGCCTCGGTGCTATCAAAAAAAACATCAAGAGTCAGTAAATACGGCCCAGCATTTTTGCTTCTGAGGATGCTTGCGACCTCGCCCAGGGTCGTGCTCATATCAGCTATAGCTCCCAACATCTAATTCAAAACATTCATCTGGCGAGTCAAGGGTCATCAAGTGATGCACGCTGAACTCATAGACCGGCCCGCACGATAGGGTTCCCGGCGCAAGAGGGTATGCCAAGTTAGCCGCAGTTGCCTTGATACCAGGATACTTGAAGTGGTCGATCGACGACCGGACGAAGGCAACGATGGTATCTGCCAGCGTTTGCGACCCAGCGACAACCCTGATCAGGAGGCCTACCTCGTGAGCGGGGATTGGGGTGGGTTCTAGATGTCCCATCACTCCATCTCGCCCATACACTACAAAATCGAGATCAAAGTCGTCACTAAACCGCCGGGCGGTAGTCTCGTGGACGGCGTCGAAGATCAAATCAATATTGGATATGAAATACGGATCTCGCGCGCCGGCAATGGTGATCGATCGATATCCACGCTGGGTGGCGCCCTCGATGAGCACTTCATACCGGTCACTCTCGCGCCATTCGCTCCCGGAGATGTTGACCCACCCATCGTGGGCCTGCTCGAATTTACTGTTTCCCATCCAGACGTGCCCACCAGGCAAGTTCAATCTGGCTGGGTCTGATTCCTCATAAAAGCTTTGGGCGGCGACAGAACTGGGTGAGCAGACGGTGGAGCGTTTGGGCGAGCCGACCGTGAAGTGATCTTCCCTAATTATTCCCGTCATGGGCTCGGCGGCGCCATGGTCTGCCTCAGAACACATGGCACCACATTCGAGAATCTGACCCATGTGCCAAGCCAGGCCCTTGGGATAGCCTTCCCTAATCGCCAAAGAAGCAAAAATCGCGGCATCGCAGCTTCGGCCAGCGATCACTAGATCTGGTTCGAGATCGAGTGCCTCCACTATCTGTTCGACACCCATTAGGCCGACTATGTGAGTCGTTTCTTCGATCGTTTGGACGGAAAGTTGCTCCTCTGGCCCCAGACTTCTTATCTTGCCGGCACGTAGTTTTCGCTTGACGTAATCCTTGTGCAGTTCTGAACGAACGGTTGCGATGCGGAGGCTCCATCCACACTCACGAGCAATTTCGTGGGCGATGTCAAGCATCCATTCGACCCCAGAGTCAGACCCGGACGTTCCAGCGGAGCCGATAACCACGGGAATGCGCCGTGAGCGGCTGGCAGTCAGAATCCTGCGCAGGTCGTCGGCCGTTGTGGATCGTGCTGCCTCCACAATGCCCCCACCCAGATTGTGTGGACCATTGTCTGTTGAGCCTGCATCAATTCCTATGACGTGCGGGTTCAGAGCTAAGTTCATTTCGAAGCTGTCATCAGGGAATCCGAAACCCAGCATGCCCGTAGGGACTAGAGTCCGCAGCTCCCGACTTGCACTGTGGACCATTTCTCTCCTCCGCCGATCCGCACGCCGGCTTTGGTGTGCCAGTTACTATAGAAAGCTCTTCGGAAGTGAGTGGGGAGTGCGCCATTGGCCTTTCCGCTTGGGGGAGGGCCACGGACTCCCACACCTCAGCAGTAGTAGCTACGAACCTAGTCCTTGTCCAACCGGGCTTCGGGCCAGCGTAAAGTGGCTTTCTCGATCCAGCCGATCACGTGGAAGAAGACGATGCCGGCCAGGGATGAGAGCGCGATCGCCGCGAACATCAACCTGGTGTCGATCCGGTAGCTTGCCTGAACGATGACATAACCAATGCCCCGGTCGGCGCCGGTGAATTCCGCCACTATCGAGCCGATCACTGACAGGGTGGCCGCTACCCGCAGTCCGGCGAATACGTACGGAAGTGAGCTTGGCAGCCGCAGCCTCCAGAATATCGAAGCCTTCCGCGCCGAAAGTACGTTCATCAGTTCCATCGCCTGGTTGCTCACCGCTCGCAGCCCGCGTGTCGTGTTGACCAGGACCGGGAAGAAGCAGATTATCGCTGCGATTATCACCTTGGGAACGAGCGTGTACCCGAACCAGATTGTGAGCAGCGGCGCTATTGCAACAATCGGGATGGTTTGGAGAACTATGGCCCAGGGAAACGCGGCGCGCTCGACTACCCGGACATGCACGAACAAGACCGCGGTGACGAAGGCTGTGCCGCTTCCTATCAGGAAACCCAGCACCGCCTCAAGCATGGTCCATCCCAGATCAACAGCCAGCCAGGAACTTTCAGCAAGCAACTCCACCATTATCTCGGCGGGACTCGGAACGATGTAGGCGGGTACGTCTGCCGCCACTACCACGATCTGCCAGATGGCAACGGCGAGGAGGGCCAGAAGCGCGGCAGGGATGAATCGCTTCGACCTGGTGGCCCAACGCCCGTTGAAGTGGCCCGCCCTGATCGGTGTCCGCTCGCTGCGCTTCAAGACTCGCCATCTGTTTCGAGAAGGGATCGCAGCCGACTCGCCAGAGATCCGAATGCAGGTTCGTAACGCAGTTCCAGTGGCCTGGGTCGCGTGAACGGGACGGAGGCCACGTGCATTATCCGACCCGGCCTCGGACTCAGCACCACCACCCGATCGGCGAGGAAAATAGCTTCCTGGATGCTGTGCGTGACGAAGAGCACGGTGGCTCGCGCCCTGGCCCACACGTCAAGCAGTTGAAGATTGAGACGGTCACGCGTGAACTCGTCGAGAGCCCCGAACGGCTCGTCCATCAGGAGAGTCGACGCCTCGTAAATCAACACCCGTGCCAGGGCGACCCGCGACTGCATCCCGCCCGACAGCTGCGCGGGATAGTGTTCTTCGAATCCCGCCAAACCCACGTCCCTCATCAGCCGGCGAGCCAACTCCTCGGTTTGAGGTCCATGGGTTGGGTTTCGTCTTCCGAGGATCTTGTCCGGGAGAAGGACGTTTCCCAGCGCCCGCAGCCACGGAAAGAGGACAGGGTCTTGAAAGACGAAGCCGAACTCGACATCGCGGCGCGCCTGTTCAGCGGTCTTGCCGTGCACCGAGACCGTCCCGACCGTTGGTTCGAGCAAACCGGAGACAACCCGCAGCAAGGTGGACTTGCCGCATCCAGACGGCCCCACGATCGCCAGGAATTCTCCGGCCGGGATCTCTAGGCTCACATCCTCCAAGGCAGTGACCGGGTTGTCGCCGCCGAAGGTCACGCCAACCGATTCGAGCACTATGCCGGACCCGACATCGCGTGGGTTCATGACCCGAGGTTGGCTCATTACGTGATTCGCTTGGCCTCGTACTTTCGGATTCCCTCCAGAGCAACATCGATGGCGTTGTGCCAACCCTGGAAAAGGGCTTGATTGACACCCCCGTAATTTATTTCCTCCGGTGCCGTGTAGTTATACGACACCGCACAGACCGAGGCAGCCTTTAGACCGCGGAGGTGGGCAATGGTGAAAATCGCGGCGCTCTCCATCTCAATATTCAAAATCCTCTGTCTGATCCGGTTCTTTACGCGATCCCCGGTCTCGGCGTAGAAGGCATCCGCGGAGGCATTGATACCCACATAAAATCCGAAACCGCGTTCCGCGCTGAGCTCTTGGGCTGCCTCGATGAGGGCGGCGGTGAGAAAGTGATCAGCCACCGCGGGAAATCCATCGTCGACCAGAGCGGCGGTAGTGCCGTCCTCCCGCATCGAAGCGACGTTGATGAGGATGTCACCCTTGCGGATTCCCGGAACGAAAGCCGCGCTGCTCCCGACGCGGATGAAGTGAGAGACACCCACGTTCGCCAACTCCTCCACCGCAATCGCAGCCGACGGGCATCCGATGCCGGTCGACGTGCCGCTCACTCCGATGCCGTGATACTGGCCGGTGACGGTGCGATACTCCCTGTGGTGGGCGACCTCTGTCGGATCGTCCAGATGCTCGGCGATCAGCCGCGTCCGGCCCGGATCTCCGGGCAGCAACACGTAGTCAGCGACGTCTCCGGGCTTGACTCGGAGGTGATACTGCATCTTCCCCATATTCCCGGCCGTGTTGTCAAACAAGTCCATGCTCGTCCTTTCTTGGAGATCGAAGGAAGGCTCTCCGAGAAGTGCCACCTCTTTAGGGTCAGGAGGAGAAACAGGCGTCAGTAAACAGGCTGTTCACATCCACGTCAACCGTCAGCCCCCCATAGGCTTGGAGAACGTCGATGACCGTTTCCCAGCGACCTGCCGTCATGTAGCCGATACCGTGCTCGACGGCGCCGGGAGTACGTACGTGAACCAGCGTGGCGTCCAGGACCAAACGTTGCGTGTCATGGTCAAGATTGTCCGGGTCCGAGGCGACCACGATGTCGGTGGTCTCGTCGGGGTTTTCGTAGGCATATTCCCAGCCGCGGGCGATTGCCCGAACCATCCCACAGACGACGTCCGGGTTCTCCTCGAGGTAACTCTTGGTTGTGAAGAGAGCGTTGGCCGACGTCTCCACACCGTAGTCAAACGGGACCCACACGTTGGTCTCGACGCCTTGAAGTCCCGCAAGGATCGGCTCGTTGGTTGCGAAGACGGTGTAGAGATCGATGTCGCCTTCGAGCAGGGGCGTCAGATCAAACCCGACTGTCATCTTGTTGAGGGAGTCCAGATCAACTCCATTCTTGACCAGCATCGCCTGGGTCAGCATCCAGGGACCGCCCTCATGAAAGCCAACAGTGGCGCCGGCGAAGTCATCAAGGGTGTCGATTCCCGAGTCGGCCCGCGCCATCACGGCCCCCGGGTGTTTCTGCAGGAACGCAGCCGCGGTTATCAGCGGGATGTCCTCCGATGCCGCAAACACCAATGAGTTCATGTCGTGAAGACCGAAAGTGTCGGTCCCTGCCGCCACCAGAGTGATGCTGTTGGTGTCGAACCCGCCGGGATTGATGGTCACGTCCAGTCCTTCTTCTGCGAAGTAGCCCTTCTCCTGAGCTACGAGTTCCCCGGCAAACTGTGATCCGAGAAACCACGGGAGCCGGAGGGACACAGCGACGGGTTCAGGCGCGGCCGTCGTCTCGGGTGCAGCGGTTGTGTCAGGTGCGGCCGTGGTCTCCGGCGCGGCGGTAGTCACAGGTGCGGCCGTGGTTTCCGGCGCGGCCGCCGCGGTGGTGGTTGAGCCGTCATCATCTGCGCAAGCCACCGCAAGTACGGCTGTGGTGACAAGTAGGGCAAGTAAATGCCCCTGTGGTGCGACTGGAAATTCTCATAGTTCTCTCTCCTTTAGGTGTCAGCGGTCTCCCGGCCGATGCCAACGAGTCAGGAACAGTCGCAGGACTGGCGAGGCATCAGGCTGGTCTCGAATGTGACCGAGGGCTGGGCCGCACCGGTGGCGATGGCTCGACGAAGAGTCCGGACAGCCTCGTAGCCGAGGGCATCGGCGGGCAGGCGGGTTGTGGACAGCGACGGCGCGGCAAGGGCGGCGAAGGGAATCTCCCCGTAACCCATGACGGCAACGTCGTGGGGAACTCGGCCTCCAAGCGCTCTTATGGCGCTGATCGCACCAAGTGCCAGAACATCTCCGGCGCAGAAGATCGCGGTTGGAGGATCGTCGCACTGAAGGAGCTGAGTCGCAGCTTTCGCGCCTGCTTCCAGGCTCCAATCGGAAGCTGCCACTACCAACCCGTCCTCGACGGACGCTCCGACCTCGGCCAGAGCCGGCAACGATCCCTCCACGAACCTCGACTTCCCCCAGCCCGCCGCCGGATCGACGAATCCGATGCGACGGTGGCCGTGACCGATCAGATGGTTGACGGCCTTGAACCCGGCCGCCGCCTCATCAACCACGATCCGTGAGCCACTGTCGGCGCAGTTGCTGTCCACGAACACGAAGGGCCGTAGTTCTGACGCCGACCTGAAGAGCTCGGAGGTTTTCTCGTCAGGCCGATCGAAGTGAATCACCACGATCCCGTCCACATTCCGGCTGAACAACTGATCGAGGTCGCGGGAAACCACCCTCGGGTCGTAGTGTCGCGTCTGGCATATCACCGGCAGCCATCCCTCGATCTCAGAGGCGTTGGAAACAGCGTCGAGAAACTCCGCGTAATAGTCGGTGAAGGACGGCACCAAAACCCCAATGGTGAAGCTCGACTGACGATTCTCTCTACGAGACCATGCCTGATCTCGGTCGTAACCCAAGACCAGAGTCCGAGACCCCCGGCGCATAGAGACCAGCCCACCGTCGGCAAGCTGACGATAGGCCGCTCGTACGGTGTGGACGTTGACCCCGAGATGCTGCGCCAGGTTGGCAATCGTCGGCAGGAAGCTGTCGCGTTTGGCCACGCCGGTGGCAATGAGCCAGGTGAGCTGACGGGCTATCTGTGCAGAGATGGAGACGCGGCTGCGTCGATCGATGTTGATTCGACCGACTATGTAAGGATCAGGATCACAAGAGTCGAGCATAAAAAGGTAAGTATATAGATATCTATAGAATATACCAAATAAAACTCATCCACTCCAACCTGGCACCGCGGCGTTGCTCACCCCACTCTGGCCTTGGCCTTTACGGCCGCCAGGATGGCTCCTGCAGACTTCCTCCCTCTGTGGCAGGCCGGGGTGGACAATTCGTCTATTAGGACATCTTCCCCTGTCAGCAACATTCCGACATCGGGTTTGGCGGGGGTGGGAGTGGGTCGGGGGGCAAGCGGGGACATCGCCGAGGCTGTTGAGGCGACAGTGGAAGCCCCGATTTTCTTTGGTCGCCGCCTCACCCGAGCGTTGGGACGGCTACCCGTCCGGCGCGAAGGCCTCAATCATCTCGGAGTAGTTTTCGGTGACGGGAAGGGGCACCGGATACACGTTGGGGCGGGTGGCGTAAGCGGCCAAACCCTTCCGGCAGGTTGCCAGATCACCCCAGACGCACAGGGAACTCACCACTTCGACCGGCACCAGCGGCATCGCCGCCTCTATCCCCCCATCCCGGGGAGGCCACCCGCCCATCTCTTCGCTGACTTCGTCGAGCAGACCCTGGGAGACGCCGCTGGCACGGGCGATGTGGGGTTGCTGTCCCAGATACATGGTGGTCATGCGGAGGGCTATCTCGAGAGCCCGTTCAGGGTGGCGGTCGTCGGCGCTCACCACTATCACTTGCGGAAGGTCGAGATCGTCGAGCGACTTGCCCGCCCGGGCGGCGCCAGCGGCCATCCGGTCGAAGGCCTGGGCCTGGTAGGCCAGGGAGGTGAACCCGTTGAGCAGCACCCCGTCGGCGACCTCCCCCGAGAGTGCCAGCATCTGGGGACCGGTGGCGCCGATATAGATCGGCACATCCCTGGGAGCGTCCGAAGCGCCTTCCCCCAGTTCCAGCCGGAGATCCCGCACCTGCACCAGATCGCCCTCGAAGGTCACGGTCTCGAGAGCCAGGAGTCTCCGGCACACCTCCACGTACTCCCGCATCTGTGTGATCGGCCGGCTCCGGATCACCCCCTGCTTCCATGCCAGAGGATCCCAATAGGCGCCCAGTCCCATCAGCATCCGGGCGGGGGCCAACTCGTCGAGGGTGGCGAAGGTCAAGGCCATTAGAGAGGCAGGCCGAGTCCAGGTGTTCACCACCCCGGCGCCGATTTTGATCCGGTCCGTCTGATGGGCCACGGCCCCCATCACCGAGATGGCGTCCCGAGCCGTGCGGGTCTCACAGATCCAGACCGACTCGTACCCCAGAGTTTCCGCCTGCCGGGAAAGAGCTACCTGGCTACGGGCGTCGGGGCGATCCAGAAAGCAGATCCCCACCCTGGAAATAGGTGCCTCCATGCACTTGCCTCTGTCTAGGTGTGGGTCACCCCAGCAATAGTAGAGACACCCCCGACCTCATCCTGGCACCTCATCCTCGAGATGCCCTGTACAAAGCAGTTGAGGGTCTTCAACCGCAGGTCAAAATCCTCTGGGAGGCTCGGCGAAAACGGGAACCGTGCTGGCCGATTGCGCCGGTGCCCTCCAAAAGCGGTTTATGCTCTTCCCCCAGAAAAGGGGGATACCTATGAGGATCAGTCTTACCAGCATTCATGTAAACGACCAGGACAAGGCGCTCAAGTTTTACACAGAGACCCTGGGTTTCATTAAGAAGCACGACTTTCC
>JAPPKR010000017.1 GCA_028819835.1 bacterium
CGGAGGAGATGGATGAGCCGGAGGAGATGGATGAGCCGGAGGAGATGGATGAGCCGGAGGAGATGGATGAGCCCGAGGAGATGCCGATGGCCGCCACCTACCGGCTGGGCATATTCTCCGCTCCCACCACCGACAACCCGTGGGCGGCTCTTGACACCGAGGCTGAGATCTGGAACACTTACGTGATTCCGGGTCAGATCTCGCTGTACACCTATCAGGGTCCGACCTACACGGTGGTGCCGGCGCTGGCCTCCGATCCCAGTCCCCCTCAGGTCGAGGCTGATGGCGACGCCTACTCGGTCACCGTGAACCTGCGGTCGGACGTAACCTGGTCGGACGGAACGCCCATCACGGCCCACGACGCGGTGTTCACCTTCAACACCATCAAGAAGTACAACGGTCTGGGTGGCAACTTCGTCAGCATCTGGCCCTTGGCCCGGGACGATGATCCCGCCACCGAGGACGACGAATCGTCCAATGGCGTGTCGTCGGTAGAGGCCTTGGACGACCTGACGGTCAAGATCACCTTCAATTACGAGCCGGGGCTAGCAATCTGGCCGCTTTCCGTGGGTCTGGCAACCATTTTCCAGGAGGCTTTCTGGAGCCCGGTCGTCGATGCTTCCGATGACTTCGAGACTCTTTACGCAGCCTCCGGCTTGGGTGCTCCCAACGCCTCCGCCTTCGACTCCGCTGAGTGGGAACCGGGCGCCTTCTGGCGCAACGTGGCCCTGGCGGACTACTGGGACGCCGGCAGCCAGTACACGGTTTACAGTTCCGGCGCGGTGGAGTACACCAAGGCCGGCGCCACCGAGAACTGGGGTGGCGATCCCGGTGGAGACGTGGTGGCCGACTACACCGAAGGCCCGTTCGTCGCCGAGAGTCTCTATTCGATCTACACCGACCAGAACGCTGCGGTACTGGCGCTAACCGAAGGCGAAGTGGACTTCCTGCTGAACCCGCTCGGCTTGCAGGCCGGTCTCCGCAACGAGATCCTGGCTGCCCCCAGCCTCGAGGTGGCGGTGAGCGATCAGAACGGGATGCGGTATATGGCCTACAACACCCGGAAGTTCCCGATGAACGATCTGGGATTCCGCAAGGCGCTGGCCTGCATGATCGACAAGGACTTCGTGGCGAACACGGTGCTGGGAGGCACGGCCTACTCGATCAACTCGCTGGTCCCACCCGGCAACGCCTTCTGGTACAACCCCGACATCACGGCGCCGTGCGCCGGCCAGAGCACCGCAGAGAGAGTGGCTTCGGCCGTGCAGATATTCAAGGACGCCGGCTGGACCTGGGACGTGGAGCCGGTCTGGGACGAGGGCAACCGCGACGTGATTCCCAAGGGCGAAGGCCTGCGGGGTCCCGGCGGAGAGACCATCCCTCCGCTCACCCTGCTCGCTCCCGGACCTGGTTATGACCCGATGAGGGCAACCTATTCGCTGTTCATCGAGGAGTGGGCGACCGATCTGGGCATCCCGCTCTCCGCTGAGCCCACCGGGTTCTCGGTGATAGTGGACAAGGTGTTCGTCGGCGATCCGCTGCTCTGGGACATTTACATCCTGGGGTGGGGACTCACTCCGTTCCCGGACCACGTGTTCGACTTCTTCCGGTCGTCGAACGACTCGGCTCTGGGCGGGTTCAACACCCCCGGATATTCCAATCCCGCCTTCGACGCGCTGGCTGATGAATTCGACCGGGCCAAGACCCTGGCTGATGCGCGAGACCTGATCCATCAGGCCGACGCCATCATCGCCGAGGACCTGCCCTACGTGACGCTGTTCAACACCCCGTTGATCGAGGCGTACTCGAACCAGCTCACGTTCCCGTACACGACGATCCTCGACGGTTTGCAAAACGTCGGGGCGTTGACGGGAGTGGTGACGATTGGCTGATCAATAGCAAACCAGACTGTGGGGGAGCCGTCTCTGATCGGGGCGGCTCCCTCCGGTTCTTTACAGCAGAGAGGGAGCAGGAAGTTGAAGGCATAGGAACTTGATCCGATATGTGACGCGCCGGTTGATCCAGATGGTGTTCCTCTTTCTGGTCTTCCTTACGGTGACGTGGTTCCTGCTCTACATCCTTCCGGGAGACTCGGTGGCGCTGAAATACGCGGGAAACCCCAACATCCCGCCTCAAGCCAGAGAGGTGGCGATGGAACGGCTCGGTCTCGACAAGCCGGTGCTGATCCAGTTCCGCGACTACATGTTCAACTTCTTCCAGGGTGACCTGGGAGTCTCTTTCAACCAGTACCCGCGGCCGGTGGTCGACATCATCGGCGAGCGTTTACCTCGCACCTTGGTGCTGTTCCTGACGGCTCTTGTCACCTACTACTGGGCCGGGTTTGTGGCCGGCAAGTACCTGGCCTGGCGACGCGGGAATCGAGGCGAGATGGCAGTCACCATCGGAGGGGTGGGGCTCTATTCGATGTTCCTGCCGTTTTTCGCTTTCATGCTGATTTGGTTCTTCAGCGTCCAACTGGGTTGGCTGCCCATCTCCAAGTTTCTCGACCCGGAGCAGTGGAGGGATGCGCCTTTCGCGGCGAATCAGGTGTTTATGCGTCTCTTTTGGGTGACTCTGTTAACCGGAATCGCCATGTTCGCCGCGAGTTTCGCAGGGCATCGGTCCCATAGTCGGGTGCTGGAACGCATCCTTCGGTGGGGGGGCAGCGTTGTGGTGATAGCCGGGTTCCTCTTCTACTGGTTCGGGACCGAGTCGGGCCAGGGCATGCGGGTCTACGCCGGGGACATCGCCTTTCACATGATCCTTCCCGTGTTGACCCTGACCCTCATTAGCTTCGCCGGCGTGATGCTCTTGACCCGCAGTTCCATGCTGGAGACGTTGCGGGAGGACTTCATCCTCACCGCCCGGGCCAAGGGACTGCCGGAGGGAATGATCCGGGATCGGCACGCGGCGCGGACCGCCCTTCTGCCGGTGGTGACCTCGCTGGTCCTGGCGGTGGCCACCGTGATCGACGGAGGGGTCATCACCGAAGCGGTCTTCTCCTGGCCGGGCATGGGCGAGATCCTGATCTCATCGGTGCTAAGTGAGGACATTCCGGTGGCGGTTGGGGCCTTTGCCTTCATCGGCGTGTTGGCGCTGATCGGGCACTTCGTGGTGGATGTGCTGTACGGGTTGCTCGATCCGCGCATCAGGGTGACCGAACATGGCTGAGATGACGAACCTCCCAGAAGATATGCGGTCAGAGGATCCACTGGTCTCGGCGGCGATCGGCGGAGAGGTGGATTCCTGGTGGAAGATCCGCCTGGCTCTGATGCGGCGATCTTTCCGGGACAACTGGAAGATCTTTCGCCGCAACAAGATCGGTGTCTTCGGATTGGTGATAATCGCATTCTGGGGGATCATGGCGGTGATGCCCACCGTGTTCTTCGCCACGGGGTTCTGGACTCCAGCGGTGTATGACCCGGTCACGGGCCTGGAACTCGATCCACCCACCCGCACGATGACCATGGTGGAACGCATAACCGACCCCAAGACCGAGATCGACCAGAGAGCGGTCCTCTTGGACGGACGGATTCCCGACACCCTACGAATAGGCGACACCTTTGAGTTGCCGTTGCAACCGGCGCCTCCCGACGGTCGGCACTGGCTGGGGACCGATCCGCTGGGTCGCGACATACTGTCGCAGTTGATGCACGGAGCGCGCGCCTCTTTCTTCCTGGGGATCGTGGCGGCGGTGGTGACGGTGGTGATCGGAACGACGATCGGGTCGGTGGCGGCCTATTTCGGAGGGATAGTGGACTCTGCCCTGATGCGGCTGGCCGATCTCTTGATAATGATCCCCGGCGTGGCCCTGCTGATCGTGATCGGGGCGGTCTTCACCTACCAACTGTGGCATCTGGCGGTGGTGATCGGGGTGCTTTCCGGTTTCGGAGGTACGGCTATCGTTCTCAAGTCGCAGGCTCTGGCTGTGAAGGTCAAGCCGTTCATAGACGCCGCCCGGGTAGCGGGTGGGTCCGCGCGGCACATCATCTTCTATCACCTGATCCCCAACGTGATGCCGCTCAGTGTCCTCTACATGATGTTCACTGTGACCGGCGCCATCCAGTCCGAAGCGGTCCTGTCTTTCCTGGGGATCTTCAACACCGACACTTCCTGGGGTTTGATGATGAACCTGGCAAGAACCCAGGGATACCTGCTGCAGGTAGCCGACTTCTGGTGGCTGACGATTCCCGCAGGTATGGCGGTGACTCTTCTGTCCGGGGCTTTCTTTCTGGTGGGAAGGGGCATGGATGAGATAGTCAACCCGAGGTTGCGCAGGCGATGACCGCCCGGAGGCTGCCCCTGGAGACGTCCGGCGGTCGCGCGCCATTGCTGGAAGTAAGCGGTCTGGTGATGCGCTATGACACCGACGCCGGGGAGGTCTCCGCGGTGGAGGATGTGAGCTTTTCACTGGGACGAGGCGAGGCGATGGGCCTGGTCGGGGAGTCGGGATGCGGCAAGACTTCAGTCGCTCTGTCTCTCCTCCGTCTGGCGCCCGAAAATGCCAGGTACCAATCGGGGTCGGTTCACTGGGAGGGCGTGGATTTGCTGGGTCTCTCCGAGGAGCAAATGAGGCAGCACCGGTGGGCGGAGATCTCGATGGTCTTCCAAGGGGCGATGAACGCCTGGAATCCCGTCTACCAGGTGGGGGACCAGATCCGGGAGGCCATGTACCAGCACTTCGATCCCCCACTCAATCCCAGGGAGATGGACCAGCGGGTTGGGCGCCTTTTCGAACTGGTTGGGCTCGATCCGGCGGTGCAGACCCGTTACCCCCATGAGTTGTCGGGAGGGATGCGCCAGCGGGCGGTGATCGCCATGGCACTCTCGTGCGAGCCGAAGCTGATCATCGCCGATGAGCCCACCACCGCATTGGATGTGATAGTTCAGGCCCAGATCCTCGAGGAGTTGAAAGAGATTCAGGAGGACTTGGGGCTGTCGGTGCTGTACATCAGCCACGACATGGCCGTCATCGCCCAGGTGACCGACACGATCGGGGTCATGTATGCCGGCAAGTTGGTGGAATTCGGATCGACCCGGGATGTCTTCCACCGGCCGCGGCATCCCTACTCGTATCTGCTCCTCTCTTCCATTCCGTCGGTGACCGGACCTCGTCGGCGCCCGGTCTCCTTGGAGGGGACGCCGCCCAACCTGCTGGCGCCCCCGGCGGGCTGCCGGTTCCATCCCCGCTGTCCTTGGGCGACCGAGCAGTGTCGCACCGACGAGCCCCCGATGATGCAGATCGGCCCCTCCCAGTGGGCGGCATGTTGGAATTTCGAGCAGGTTCCCGAGATGGGAGAGCAACTCCCATGAGCCTGGTGAGGGTGGAAGGGCTGCGCAAGTTGTTCCCGGTGTCGGCGGGTCTGTTCCGGCGCAGTACGGGATTCGTGCATGCGGTGGACAGCGTCGACTTCGAGATCGGGCCGGGGGAGAGTCTGGGGCTGGTCGGGGAGTCGGGATGCGGCAAGACAACCACAGGCCGCATGTTGGTGCGCCTGGAGCAACCCAACGAGGGCCGGATTCTTCTCAGCCAGCTGGATGGCACGGAGATGGACGTCGTCGATCTCCGCTCCGACCAGCGGACCGGGTTTCGCCGCCAGGTCCAGATGATCTTCCAGGACCCCTATGAGTCGATCAACCCGCGCCGTACCGTGTACGAGACGATTGCCGAGCCCCTTCTGATCCACCGGATCGGGGATCTGAGCACCCGGGAAGAACAGATCAGGGACATGCTCCGCAAGGTGGGGTTGGCCCCGCCGGAGTCCTTCATGTTCCGCTTTCCCCATGAGTTGTCGGGTGGGCAGCGCCAGCGGGTTGCGATAGCCAGGGCCCTGATTCTGCAACCCCGTCTGGTGGTGGCCGACGAGCCGACTTCGATGCTCGACGTCAGTATTCGCATCTCGATCATGGAGTTGATGTCGCAGTTGGCGAAGGAAATGGGCGTGGCGTATCTGTACATCACCCATGACCTGGCGGTTGCCCGGTACATGTGCGACCGCATCGCGGTGATGTACCTGGGGAAGGTGGTGGAGATCGGGGAGACCGAGCAGTTGCTGGCCAACCCGCTCCATCCCTATACGCAGGCGCTCCTCTCGGCCGTCCCGATCCCCGATCCGGCGCTGCCTCCTCCAGAGGTCCGCATCAAGGGAGGCATCGGCAAGGCGGTCAACCCGGCGCCCGAGTGCAGGTTTGTCGATCGTTGCCCCCAGGCGGCCGACGTCTGCCGGACCACCCCTCATCCGCCTCTCGAAGACAAGGGCGGCCGGCGGCTCGTCTCCTGTCATCTGGTGGAGGCGTCCCGGCACTGATCTCCCGCAGTCGGGCGGATGGTGGGGGGATTCGGGAACCGCGGCATGTGTTTCCGGGTGCCAAACAGTAAGGCGAGATTTGTAGACATTTAGTGTTGTTGGAGGGTGTTTTGTCACACCTCCTAGGGCATGCTGTTGGCTATGAACACGACACCAGTGGACCGAGAGGTGACCAACCGGGTGAGGGTGTTGGGCCCCTCTTTGTCGGTGGGTGAGGCCACGGTCGCGGAGCTTCGGGAGCGGGTGCTGTCCACTATTCGTGGGGAGAACCAGTTGGCGGGGATCCGCGCCGCGGCCCTGGCCGAACTGACCCGACGGGCGGGGACCGAGCTCACCGAGACCGATCTGCGGGAGAGGGGCAAGAGGCCCCGCCGCCGGGCGCGGTCGGAAATAGAGACGGCTCGGGAACTGGAGAAGCTGCCGGAGACGTCGAAGGGACTGCGGGAGGGGGAGATCCCATATGAGAACGCGCGGATCCTGGCCGGCGCCAACCAAAGAGGCGCCATAGACGAAAAGGAACTGTTGGACGATGCCCGTACCCAGTCTCCCGACAAGTTCGCCGCCACGGTCCGCAAACACCAACAACAACGCTCCGCAGACGATGGGGTCTCGAGGTTGGAGCATCAGCGGTCGCGGAGGTACGCCAGGATCCGCACCGCCATCGAGGATGGGATGATTGTGCTGTACGGGAGGTTCGATCCGATCACAGGTGCTCGGATAGAGACCGTCCTGTCGAAGAAGATGAACGAACTTTGGCAGGAGGAAGACCCCAATAACCGGTGCACACCCGCCCAGAGAATGGCCGACGCCCTTGCTCTGTTGCTGACCCGCCCGGGAGGGGACAGAGACGGACCTTCCCAGGACGTGAGACTGTTGGTGATCGCTGACTACGACGTGGTGAACCAACAACTGAGTAATGCTCGTTTGGAGAACGGCACTCCCATCCCTGCCTCCGAACTGCGACGGTTGGCCTGCGACGCTCAGGTCCTCCCCGCTATCTTCCGGGGACCGTCGGTACCGATGGACATGGGAATGGCACGACGTAAGGCCAGTCCCTCCCAACGGGCCGCTCTCATCGCCCGCGACCGGGCATGCATCGGATGCGGCGCCAAAGCCGCCTGGTGCCAATCCCACCACATCATCCACTGGCAGGACGGAGGCCCCACCAACCTCGACAACATGTGTTTGCTCTGTTCCCGGTGCCACCACAACGTCCACGAGCGGGACTGGCAAGTTGAACAAACCCCCACCGGCGCCTACCGGCTACGCCCCCCACCCACCAAACAGACACACCCACCACCACCCAAAAACCAGCACCAACCACGCCGCAAAGCACTCCACGCAACCAAACAAAGAAAATAGGCCAGGCTCCTTCCCGCCATCCGGCTCTCTCCTTCCCGTCACCCCGTCCTGGGCTGCCTGGGTCACCCCACCAGCCGGGTTTTCCCACTCTTGGACCGATGTGGCCCCTATTCGGGTTTCCCCTCCCGAACCCGCCGCCTCCTGACCGTCGCGAATTTTTCGGATAGGCGCGCGCCTGTCCGGACTGAAACGTTTTCAGTTTTTGGCTAGTTGATCCCGTTTCGGAGAAGCGTCTGTACTGATGGTCGCCTTCCCGGAGCGGGAGTTATCTGATGACGGTGGCCCGGGTCACCATTCATGTTTGTTGGTTCAGTGTGTGTCGAGGCTGGGACAAAAGACAAGCATTTGGCAGCGGGTCGTCGGGGGAATTTTCGCGACCTTCCGGGAGGTGAGGAGGTTTGTAGGATGGAAGGTTCATGGCAACCGGCGGATCCGGGACGCCGTTGCGGCGCATAGCGATCGTCGGCGGAGGAATTTCAGGGTTGGCGGCCGCGTGGGGGCTGCATCACCACCCGGACCGGTTTGACTTCCGGCTGTTCGAGGCCCAGGACCGGATTGGCGGGAATGCGGTAACAGCCGAGATGCCTCAGGGTGACGGCACCTCTATTCCCTTTGACATATCGGTCACCGCCTGCATCCCGTCGGTGTATCAGCACATCGTCTCTTTGATGGAGCAGTTCGGCATCGAGTTGATCGACACCAGATTCAGTTACAGCGTGAAGTACCGCGGCCAGGTTTACGCTCACGACTTCGACTCCGAGATCAGAGATCAGCTCCAAACCGAGATCGCCAAGTTCCAAAGACTCCTCAGACGCCTGCATTGGTTCGGCGGTCTGACCCGTTCCCGGTCGAAGTTTCTGAACGCCCTGAACCCGTTCAACTACGTCAGCATGGGGACGGTCCTGAACCTGGGAGGCTTCTCGGGTGACTTCAGGTACAAGGTACTGAAGCCCATGTTCGTCAACTTCCTGATGGCGACGAATGTATTCGACATGCCTGCGGCTCTCTTCTCGAGGTATCTCGAGTTCTTCGACATCGAAACCGCCACGCCCATGCAGACATGGGACCAGGGGACGAGGCGCATCTACGAGAGCCTGTCGGCAAACTTCGGAGACAAGATTTACCTCAACCGGCCGGTGCGGAAGGTGTATCGGTTGTCATCCGGTGTGGTGGTCGAGGACGAAGCCGGTACGAAGGAGACGTTCGACGAGGTGGTCTTCGCATGCAATGCGAACCAGACGTTGATGATGCTTGACCGGCCCACGATGCTGGAACGCTACATTCTCTCGTCGATCCGCTACGAGAGCGAACTCCACAACCACACGGTGGTGCATTCGGACTCCTCGGTGCTTCCGGACAACGAAGTGAGGCCTCTTGAGACCCGCAGCAACCACATCGAGCAGTACGGCGTCAGGCCGGACAACTATGAGATCACCTACATCATGCACAACCAGCAGCCATGGGCCAAGCGGTCCGACAAGCCCTGCCTGGTGACCTACAACCCGATCAGCCCGATCGATGGGAAGAAGGTCGTCGGTAAGTGGTGGTTCCAACACATCGTGCATGACGTGCGCCAGGTGGCATGGCTCGTCTATCTGTTTCGTTACATCCAAGGCAGGAGGCGGACCTGGCATTGTGGCGCCCACACCCTCATCAACAGCCAGGAGACCTGTTTCGTGAGCGGGCTCGCCGCCGCAAGGCAGATCGGTGCGGACTATCCGTTCGACGATCCCGAAGCAAGGCGATCGTTCAACCACTACGGGAGTCTCATGCACGGCTTGCGCTTCCGTAAAGCGAGGGGTTGAAGCCCCCTGGCTGGTATGTTCCATAGGCTCACTGTTCGGTCTCCCAGCGATGCGTGTCGCCTGGCCCTTCCCTTCTTTGCCGGATACTTCGGCCCATTTTCACCGCCAGTGCAGGTATACTGCCTTCCCTACGGCTAGCTGAAGTGGTCTGGGTCGATATGGAGAGACCGGAGCGATGGTCCTTTCTACAAGTGATGTGACAACCAGTCCGTTGAGTTTGGCGGATGAACTTGTCCTGATGCTTCTCAACGAGGAGAACGGCTACTTCCACCAAGTGCCCGGCTGGGACCTGAACTGCGCGGTCATCGGGGCGGTCCTGGCGGAACTCTCGCTCATGGCCCGCATCGACACGGACCAGGACTCGCTGTTCCTTCTGGACCCCAAACCAACAGGCAATCCCGCCCTGGACCCCGTCCTGGAGGAGATTGCGGGCGAGCAGGTCCAACGAAGCGCTCAATACTGGATCGAGAGGCTTGCTCCCCGTGCGGAATCGATCATTGACCTGACCCTGGACCACCTGGTTGAACGCAAGATTCTGGAACACCACAACGGGGACTTCTGGACGCTGGCTCGCACCAAGGGACAATCGGAGATGTTCAACGGATCGGCAGGCAGCGGAATTCAGTTCGTCAAGACCCGCATCACTCAGGCCATTTTCAACAACGAGATTCCCGATCCGAGGGACATCATCATTATCTGTTTGGTCAACACTTGTGACGTGTTTCGCTTCATGTTCCAGCTCGATGAGGAAGCGGAGAAGCGCATCGAGTTCATCTGCAACATGGACCTGCTGGGTCGGTCGATCGCTGCGGCGGTCTCCCACAACCTCTCCGGGCCGATTTTTCGCCGCTCCGCCCTGAGCAAGAAGATTCCGTCTGTTCCTCTGCGGAAGGTGATTTTCAATGCGAACATGCGCAAGGGGAACATCCCCGCACTCTTTGCGGACTTGACCAAGGAGTACGGCCCGGTGTTCCAACTCCGCCCACCATTTGTCGGTCCAAAGATTTTCCTCGCTGGGCCGGAGATGAATCACTGGGTCAACCGCAACGGGCGCATGTACCTCAGGGCCAAGGACTACTTTGCGGACTTCGAGAAGGTCTATGGCGCCAATGGAGTTCTGCCTTCCCTGGATGGCGCCGATCACTTCCGGCTTCGTAAGTCCATGGCGCCGGCGTATTCCCGCAGAAGGCTGGCGGGTCAACTGGAAGAGGTCTACGGTCAGGTGCGAGAACACATGACGACTTGGGAGGTCGGGGAATCCTACCCTGCCACCAGGATGTGCCGGCGACTGGTGAACGCACAAATCTCGCCGCTCATGGTCAGTGTTCATTCCCAGGACATCATCGACGACCTGATGACCTTCAAGGAACGAGCACTGAACACCCACATCATCGGGATCCTGCCCAAGTTCATGCTGAAGACGCCGGGTATGAGACGCCGGGCGAAGGCTGTGGATACATTGCTCGAACGGGTGCAGAGGGGGCACACTCCCGCCCAGCGGGCGGGAAGCCCGCGCGACCTTGCAGATGATTTTCTGAGCCTGCACGCCAGCGATCCACAGTTCGTACCCGAGGCGAACCTGACGTTCGCCTTTGGAGCAGCGCTGGTCGCCAGCGTGTACCTCGGCGATGCGGTCAGCTTCGCCCTGTATGCAATGGCGGCGCATCCGGGCCTTCAAGCCAGGGTCCAGAGCGAAGCCGATGCTTTGTTCGCCGACGGCGATCCCGATGGCCGCGACTTCAGCCTGTCGAATATCGACGTCACCCATCGCATGATGATGGAATCTCTGCGTATCTATCCGATCGTCCCCATGTCCATGCGGAACGTGATGAACTCATGCCTGGTCGAGGGATACGAGTTGCCGCTGGGGGCACGGCTCCACATCGCCCAGACCGCCGCCCATTACATGGAAGATGTCTTTCCCGAGCCCTTCAAATTCGATATCGACCGGTATCTGCCCCCGCGCCTCGAGCACCAGAGCCCCGGATATGCGCCATACGGCCTGGGCACCCACAAATGTCTCGGATCCCGGTGGATGGAACTCCAGTTGACCCTCAACGTGCTCCTGGTGGCGCATCACTTCACACTGGAAGTGGCCCCCGCCAACTACAAGCTCAAGTTCAGCCCGTTGCCCTCGTTGAAGCCGAGCAAGAAAC
>JAPPKR010000093.1 GCA_028819835.1 bacterium
GACCAACCACCCATCACCCGACTTGTAAACCACCTCTGTGGGAAGGACACCTAGGATGTGCATCCGGCCTGTCGACGGTCAGCTTCTGTATGTTGGCGCCATCCGCGTCCATCACCCATATCCGATATGAATTGATAACTGTTATCCATGTGATCCGACCCTCGGGCGACCACACCGGATAAAGGTCCGGCCAGTCGTTGTCGGTTAGTTGTGAGACACCGCTCCCATCGGCGTTTGCCACCCCTATTTCCCAATCATTCTCACCATCGACGTCCCTGCTCTCGAAAGCGAGTCGAGTGCCGTCCGGCGACCACTCCGGCCTGGTTAGCCAACGAAGCGGGACCTCGGAATTGTTCTGTGTCAGTTGTCGGCGGTTGCTTCCATCAGGGTCCATCACGAATATCTCATATGATTCCCCCACCCTGCTGACGAAAGCGATACGCTCGGGAGCGACAAGCGCCCGGGCCACGGGTGGCGGTAGCGGGACGAGACCGAGAGCGCGGGCCAAGAACGTCGCCATCTGTCCGCGGGTCACCGGATCGTCGGGACAGAACCGGGCCGGATCCACATCGCACCCCTGTGTGATGTTCGCCGCTGCCAAGGCGTCGATGTCGGCGGCGTGTCCATGTCCTTCCGTATCTGCAAAACCCGCGGATGACGCACTTCCAAGACCGAAGGCGCGTACCAGAAAGGTTGCCATCTGTCCGCGGGTCACCGGATCGTCGGGACAGAACCGGGCCGGGTTCAAATCACATCCTTTTGTCACCTCCAACTGTGCCAGCCGCTCTACATACGGCGTTCACCATTCTCCGGCATCCACATCCGAGAACGTGGAGTTGAGCACCTCACCAGGTTCAGCATCCTCCAAGACGCGAACCATCCAAACCGCCATCACCCAACGCTTCATCACATCTTCGGGACAGACCAGTCCCTCCCCACACTCCGTGCCCTCCAGTATTCCTCTCTCGGCCAGCGCCTCGATGGCGGGTTCGTAGAATCCACCGTCATCATCGGTGAAGACGTCTGCACCCACCGGACCGACCAGCCCGAGCAGGAGGGATGTCAACAACACCACCATCCAGGCGCGGGAACTAAACCTTTGCCGGTGTTTGACAATCATCCTCCTGAGTCTCTTTGAATACTTTAAATCGTTTGAGCCCTACCTAATGCTATAGGCCATTCCCGAGATTGGGGGAGAGGGAAGGGTGTGAGCGAACCCCTTGAGTGGGAACTCAGGAGGAGAAGCGCTCCTCCAGCACGGCGATCATCTCCGACGGCGATACTTCCCGATCGGCGGCCAGGACCAGGAGGTGGTAGAGAAGATCGGCCATCTCCTCGGCTACCCGCCGGTTGTCCGCCTCCCCGCGTGCGTGGTCCCGGGCAGCCATCAGCACCTCGGTTGCCTCCTCCATCAGCTTCCGGCCTGCCAGGTCGACCCCGCCTTCCAGGAGGCGGGTGGTGTAGGACCCGGCAGGTCGCTCCGCAGCGCGGGAGGCGATCACATCCCAGAGTTGCTCCAGCCACCCGAATCCCTCTCCGGGAGGGGCGTCGTCGAAGCAGGTGGTGGTGTGCCGGTGACAGGCGGGACCGGCCGGGCGGACGGTGAACAAGAGCGTGTCGGCGTCGCAGTCCGCCCTGATGGTCACCACCTTCAGGGTGGCGCCGCTGGTGGCGCCCTTGAACCAGAGTTCCTGACGGGACCGGGACCAGAAGTGGACATAACCGCTTTCCAGCGTTGCGGCGTACGACTCCCGGTTCAGGTAGGCCACCATCAGCACCTGACCCGTTCGGGCGTCCTGCACCACCCCCGGTATCAGCCCATCGGCACTCCAGCTGAGATCACCGACCCGGGGTGGGGACGCGCCGCTCATTAGAGGCGCACCGGCACGCCCGCCCGGGCCATGGCGCGCTTCACCTCGGAGATCTCGATCTCCTTGCGGTGGAAAATGGAAGCCGCCAGCACCGCCTCGGCGCCGGCCTCCAGGCACGCTTCCACACAGTGCTGGGTGGTGCCTGCCCCTCCCGAGGCTATCACCGGCACCTCGACGGCGGAGGTGACCGCAGAGGTCAACTCCAGGTCGTACCCGTCCTTCGTCCCGTCCCGGTCCATGGAGGTGAGGAGAATCTCGCCTGCGCCCAGTTCAACGCCCCGCCGCGCCCACTCCACCGCATCCCAGCCGATGGGTTCCCTGCCTCCCACGACCACCACTTCGAATCCTCCCTGGGGGCGACGCCGAGCATCGATGGCCAGCACCACGCACTGACGCCCGAAGCGGCGGCGGCACTCGCGGAGGAGTTCCGGGCGACGCACCGCGGCGGTGTTGATGCTCACCTTGTCGGCCCCGGCCCGCAGGGCCGACTTCATGTCCTCGGGGGAGCGGATCCCACCACCCACCGTGAGAGGGATGAACACTTCCGAGGCGGTGCGTCTCACCACATCCCACATGGTGTCGCGGTTCTCCGGAGCGGCGGCGATGTCCAGGTAGCAGATCTCGTCCGCGCCCTCGGACGCATACCGGCTCGCCAACTCGATCGGATCCCCCTCGTCGGTGAGGTTGACGAAATTGACTCCCTTCACCACCCGGCCGTCCGCCACGTCCAGGCAGGGAATGATTCTCTTGCGGAGCATCAGCGGGCCTCCGACCCGGTCCGGCACTCCGTCAGGAAGTTGGAGAGCACCCGCAGGCCGTTGGCGCCGGACCGCTCGGGATGGAACTGGACCCCCACCCGACGCCCGTCCCTTACCGCCACGCAGAACCGGGCGCCATAACTGGCCTCGCCGATGATCAACCCCGAATCGATGGGCGCCGGCGCGTAGGAGTGGACGAAGTAAAAGGTGGGATGGTCCGGAAGGCCCTCCCACAGAGGGTCCTCGGCGCTCATCAGCAGATCGTTCCACCCGATGTGGGGAAGGCGAGGAGTCTCCCGCAACCGCTCCACCCGGCCGGGCATCAGCCCCAGACAGGCGCTGTCATCCTCCGAACTGGTATCGAAGAACAACTGCAGACCCACACAGATCCCCAGTAGCGGGCCCGTCCAGTCAACCAGGGAGTCTACGAAGCCTGCTTGTTCCAGCCGTTCCATCGCGGCGCCGGGGGTTCCCACGCCGGGAAGCACCACCCCGTCAGCGCCGTCGAGTTGATGCGGCCCGGCGGCCAGCACCGTCTCCGCACCCACCCTCTCCAGTCCCTGGGTGATGGAGACCAGGTTTCCCGCGCCATGGTCGACCACGGCGATTCTCGTCAAGTGGCGCCCTTGGTGGAGGCCACACCCATCCGTCTGGGATCGCGCGCCACCGCTTGGCGCAGGGCGCGGGCCAGAGCCTTGACGGCAGCCTCCGCCTGGTGGTGGTCGTTGCGGCCTGTAGAGCTCAAGTGGAGGGTGATCCCCGCGGTCCGCGCCATGGCCTCGATCGCATGGGGGAGGTTCTGGGTGGTGAGGTTTCCGATGGTCGGGTTGCGGAGAGGGAGATCCACCACCGCGTAGGGACGGCCTCCCACATCCACCGCCGCCCGTCCCAGGGCCTCGTCCATAGGAACCGCCGCGTCTCCAAAACGGTTGATGCCCGCCCGATCTCCCAATGCCTCGGCAATGGCCGATCCGAGCACCAGGGCGGTGTCCTCCACGGTGTGATGATCGTCAACTTCCAGGTCACCCCGGGTATTGATCGTCAGGTCGAACAGCGCGTGGTGGGCCAGAGAGGTGAGGAGGTGATCGAAGAAACCCACTCCGGTGGAGACCTGAGCTTGGCCTGATCCGTCCAGATCGAGGCGGACTTCCACCGAGGTCTCCTTGGTCTCCCTGCTCAGGTGTGCGGTTCTCTTCATGCTGCTCCTTCCGTGCTGAACCGTAGCTCTGCGGCGCGGCGGTGGGCGGTGAAGCCTTCCACATCGGCCAGTCGGGTGATGATGGGGAGAATATCGGCCAGGCCTTCGCGGGTCAGACGTTGCTCCTGGCGCCAGGAACCGAAGTCCTCCACCGAGAGCGGACCGTAACAGGCGGCCAGGCCTCCGGTGGGAAGCACGTGATTGGCGCCGGTTGCATAATCGCCTGCCGACTCCGCCGACCAGCGCCCGACGTAAACGGACCCGGCGGCGGTGACCGCCTTGGCGTGCGTCTCGGTGTCGGAGGTGAGGAGGGAGACGTGCTCGGCGGCGTATCGATTGGTGAAGGAAAGAGCCTGGGTCATGTCGGGAGCGATCACCGTCATGCCGTGGTTGGATAGGGCTTCGCCGAGGATGTCCCGACGCTCGAGGGAGGCCAACTGTTCCTCGAGTGCCTCCTCCACCCGTGAGGGGAGGCTCGGGTCGGTGGTGACCAGGACCGCGGGGGAGTCCGGCCCGTGCTCGGCCTGGCAGAGCAGATCTGCGGCGACCAGTGCCGGATCTGCCGAGTCGTCGGCCAGCACCAGAACTTCCGAGGGGCCGGCCGGGAGGTCGATGCCGCAATCCCCGAACACCGCCAACTTGGCGGCCGTCACCCACTGGCTGCCCGGCCCGACGATCTTCTCCACCCGCTTGACCAGTCCGGTCCCGTAGGCGAGGGTAGCGACGGCGCCCGCGCCTCCCATGGCCCACACCTCGTCGGCGCCCGCCACCCAGCACGCCGCCAGAGTCGCCCGGTGGACATACCCGTCGGCACCGGCCGGAGTGGCGACCACCACCTCCCTCACCCCGGCCACCTTGGCCGGGACCACCGTCATCAGGACGGTGGAGGGGTAGGCGGCCTTTCCGCCGGGAACGTAGGCGCCCACCCGCCCGAGGGGGGACCAGCGCCGGGTGATGGCGATGCCCGGTACATCTTCGCGGTGCATGTCCGAGGGGATCTGGGGACGGTGGAACGCCGCGATGCGATCCCTGGCTTCCTCGAGGGCGGCGGTTACCTCAGGCATCTCATCGGCGGCCCGCTCCAGCATTTCCCGCCCCACCGGGAAGTACCCCCCTCCATGGCGGGCGGCCACACGTTCCATGGCCCGGTCTCCCTCGCTCCGGACCTCCTCGCAGATTGCCCCTGCAATCCTCCGGACCTCGGGGTCGGGCACCGCGCTGCGCCGGCACAACCCGGTCCACTCGGCTTCGGTGAGTCCTTCCAGCAGCACCTGGCGCAGACGAGGTTGAGAGACGGTAGTCACGGGATGAGTTGTCCTATATCGAGCACGAGGATTCCCTTCCCGCCCGCATCTTCGAGTCGGGGGAGGAGGTCCCAGAGATCCGAGGCGTCCACCACCGAGTGCATCGCCACCATCTCCGAGTCGTCCAACGGGACGATGGTGGGAGCCGACAGACCGGGCATCAACCGGCTGATCTCGGCAGTGTTGTCGGCGGAGGTGTTGAGCAACAGATAACGCTTGCGGCGGCCGGCGGTGACCGCCCGTATGGCGGTCACCAACTGGCGTACGAGCCGGCGGTCTCTCACCTCGGGGAGTCCGGCCAAGACCGCCTGGGACTCGAGGAGAACGCCGATGTCCCGCAATCCGTTGAGCCTGAGGGTGGACCCTGTCGAGACCAGGTCGACCACCGCGTCGGCGAGGGCGATCTTGGTGGCCGCCTCCACCGATCCCTTGAGGGCCACGACCGAGGCGGGGATGCCGCGATCGGCCAGGAACCGGGCGGTGGTTCGGGGATGGGAGGTGGCGACCCGGAGCCCCCTCAGGTCATCCAGGGAGTCGATGGAAGAGGCGTTGGGCACCGCGGCCGCCAGGCGACAGAACCCGAAGTCCAGTTTGACCAGCGGCACCAGGGCGGCGTCCGGATCGGACTCCTCCATGAGATCCAGTCCGGTTATCCCAACGTCGGCCACACCCTCGATCAGCATTCCCGGTATGTCCTCTGTACGGACCAGCACCAGGTCCACCTCCACGTTCCGGACCCGCAGGGAGAGAGCCCGGTCGGTCACCTCGAAGGACATCCCGGCGCTCTTGAGAAGGCGGAGGGAAGGCTCTCGGAGACGCCCTTTGTTAGGGACTGCCAGGGTGAGTGCGCTCTTGTTCATCAGGTCGATTCCGTTTCAGGCGGGGTTTTCATCCGGGAGAGCGCCAGACGATAACCGCCGGTGCCGTGACGCAACCACTGGTTTATGCGGGTTATGGTGGCGGTGGCGGCGCCGGTGACCTCTGAGATCTGCCGGTAGGAGAGGCCCCGGTCCAGTTGGCGGACGACCGCCCATCGCTGACTCAGATCCGAGATCTCCTTGCGGGTGCAGAGATCCCGGAAGAAGATGGCGGCTTCGTCCACCGTCTCCAGGGTCAGCACCGCGGAGAAGAGCGCCCGGGTGTCCTGGTTGCGCCATGATCTGTCGACTGTCATATAATGTCCAGGGTCGATGTTAGTGTGCTAACATAATAGCATACTAACACATTAGCGCAAACTCGATTTCATGAATGCCAGGAGGGCGCTCTGAGATGCAGATAATCCCAGCCGTGGACATACTGGAGGGGAGGGTGGTTAGATTGCTCCACGGCGACTACCAAAGGGTGACCCGCTACTCGGACGATCCGGTGGACGTGGCGGGCGGATGGATGGAACAGGGCGCCGAGTTGGTGCATGTGGTGGACCTCTCCGGCGCCAAGACGGGTGATCCCGACCAGCGGATCTGGAGGGAGATGAGCGAGGCGGGGATTCCGTTCCAGGTGGGCGGGGGGATCCGCACCGCCGACGCCGCCCGGGCCGCGCTGGAGGCAGGGGCCCGAAGGGTGGTCATGGGAACCGCGGCAGTGTGGAATCCGGCCGCCCTGGGGGAAGTGGGGGAGGTGGAGCGAGTGGTGGCGGCCCTCGACGTGCGAGCCGGCCGGGCTCGAGGGGCGGGGTGGCTGGACGAAGGGCGCTCGGTCCCCCAAGCACTGAGGGGATTGCGAGAAGCGGGAGTGGTGAGGTTGTTGGTGACCGGCATCGAGCGGGACGGGGCCATGAAGGGGCCGGACCTTGACTTGTTGGCACAGGTGGGAGATCTCTCGGACATGGCAGTGATCGCCTCGGGGGGAGTGGGCGCTCTCTCAGACCTCAGGGCGGTGGCGGCCTTGGGGTGCGAGGCCGCCATTGTGGGGAGGGCGCTTTATGAGGGACGGTTCACCCTGCGGGAAGCCATCGCAGCCGTTGCTTGATCCACCTCAGGGTCCCCCGATGGAGAACCACCCATCCGCCAGGTGATCAAGGCTGTCGTCGCGACCCGGAAGGCAGGACGGTCAGCCCTCTGATCGTTGGCGGCGGGCCTCGAACAGCAGCACGGCCGCCGCCGATCCGGCGTTGAGGGAGTCGACGGTTCCCGACATGGGGATGGACACCCTGTGGTCGGCGCCTTTCAGCCAGAGGTCCGATAGGCCGTACTGTTCGGTGCCGATCACTACGGCCACCCTGCCCGAGAGATCGGTCTTCCAGCATGGCTCGGAGGCAGCAGGGCTGGTGGCTATCACCCGGAGGTCTGCCTGGCGGAGCCAATCCAGCGCCTCCGGGCCCTCAGCCACCGCCAGCGGCACCGTGAAGAGTGAGCCCAACGAGGCTCGGACCACGTTGGGATTGAAGACATCGGTCGCCGGGTCGGCCACCACCACGGCATCCGCTCCCGCCGCCTCGGCCGTGCGGAGCATCGCTCCCAGGTTTCCGGGCTTCTCCACCGACTCCACCACCAGGACGAGGGGCGCTGCTCCCAGCCGGAGTCCGGAGAGCGGAAGGGGAGGCTGGCGGAGCACCGCCAGGAGCCCCTCGGGGCGGTCGCGGTAGGCGACCTTCCGGAATACGGCTTCCGACATCTCCACCACTTCCGCCGCCTGGGCGGCCTCCGAGAGGAGCTTCTCCTCGTTGTCACCCAGAAAGAGAGGCGGGCAGCAGTACACCGCCTCCAACTGACCCTTCCAGGCCAACGCCCTTCGCAACTCCCTGAATCCCTCCACCAGGAAGGTGGCTTTCCTCTCCCGCTCCCGCCGGGTGCGAAGACGCACCAGGGCCTTGACCCGGGGATTCTGGGGGGAGGAAATGAAGGTGCGGAGCAGAGAGGTCTGGGACATCACACGGCCCTCCCGGGGACCCGCGGCCCGACCCGGTGGCGCACTGTCCCGATAGACCTGAAGGTCAACGTCACAGGAACCGCCCGGGGGCGACGACCGCGGCGTCGAACCCGTGGTCCACCAGCCTGGTCGGGACCTCCGAGTCCAATACAAGGGATGCGGTCAACTCGCCGGCGCCCGGAGAAGTCTGGATCCCGGTCCCTCCCTGACCCACCAGCCAGAAGAATCCCTCTGCCCGAGGATCGAAGCCGATCACCATCTCCCGGTCCGGAGCAAAGGTCCTCAGCCCCGTCCACGAGGATCGAACCGATCGAATCCCCAGGGTGGTCGCATGATTGATGCGCTCGATCGCTAGGGCGATGTCGATCGGCTCGGGACGGGCGTCGCAGGGAGGGGATGGGTTCTCCTCCGACAGAGAACAGAGCAGTTGGATCCCGTCCGGCTTGAAGTACCACCCCATCTCGACACTGGCCACCAGTGGCCATGACTTGTACTCGTCAGACCCGGGAACCATGAAGACGGTCCGGCGCATGGGGGTAATGCCCATCGGACCGAGGCCCGCCATCCGGGCCACCTCATCGCCCCACGCTCCGGCCGCATTCACCACCACCTGGGCTGTCAGCGTCTCGTCTCCCACCCTCAGTCTCCATCCACCGGAGGCTTTCTCCATCGCCTCGACCGGTGAGGAGACCCGGATCTCGGCGCCCCACCGCCGGGCGCCCCGCACGAAGGCCTGGTGGACTGCCGCCACGTCTATGTCAGCCGCTCCGGGCTCCCAGACCGCGGCGGCCAGCCCGTCGGGCTTGAGCGCTGGACAGATCTGACGCGCCTTGTCGGCGTCCAGCAACTCCACCCACGCCCCCTGCTCCCTTGCATCGGCCTCCCACTGCTCGAGCCCTCCGATCTGCTGCTCTCCGCCCACCAGCATCCCGCCCCGCGGGGACAGGAACGGAAAGTCGGCCAGGCCCGGAGGAGGGTCGTCGAGGAAGGCGCGGCTGGCCGAGGTCAGGGGTCGGATCCCCTGCGATCCGTAGGACTCGAACAGGAGGGCGGCCGAGCGCCCGGTGGTGTGATAGGCAAGCGTCGGCTCGGCTTCGAGCAACACCACCTCGGCTCGCTCCGCCAGATAGAAAGCGGCGGCGGCGCCGGCTATACCGCCCCCTATGACCGCAACCCGGAGAGGTGTCACGGTGTGTCCCTCAGAGATAGAGTCCGGTTGGCGGCCGGTCTTCGGGTTCGGGACGGCCCGCCATCAGCTTGGCCCGCTGGGCGGCCCGGGCCTGGGCCATCATCTGCCTGGTCACCAGGCTGGCCTGGATGCCCTGGAACAGCCCCTCCAGCCACCCGATCAACTGGGCCTGGGCGATACGCACCTCCGACGAGGTGGGCGGGTCATCTCCCAGCAGCGGCTCGAACATGCGGTCGAACTCGGTCAGCAACTCCTGGCTGAGCACATCCCGGAGTTCGTCGAGCGAGCGATCATGGATCTTCGAGATGAGTTCCCTCCCGGCCTCGTCGGGCGTGGCGGCCCGCACCTCCTCGAGAATCGACCTGGTCATGGTGGCGATCCTGATTAGCTTGCCGGGCTCGGTGACCTCCTGATCAGAGCCCGACTCTTCGGCGTCCCCGTCGACCTGCCCGCCTTCCACCAGATCGGGACGGAGGGTTTGATCAGACCGCATAGTCGGAGAGGATAATGGCTAGACCGGCACCTCGGCGCCGTTCAACACCCATGCCTCCCTGCTCAACAGGAACTCCGCCACCCGGGCGACTTCGTCGGGAGTCGGCCAGAGGCTGTGATCAGCGTCGGGCAGGGCCTCCCGGGACACCGGTGTGTCGATGACCGACGGCGCCAGCACCGAAACCGAGACCTCGGTCTTCACCAACTCGGCGGCCAGGCTGCGGCCCAGCGCAACCACTCCCGCCTTGGCGATGTTGAAGGCGGCCTGGTCGCGAGGTGCGTCGAAGGCCGCCCGGCTGGCGGTCAGCACCACCCGGGCCCAGTCGGCTCTGCGAAGATAGGGGAGGGCGGCCCGGACCATCGTGAAGGTGGAGCGGAGGTTGGCGTCCAGCATCCTCTCGAGGCGCAGGTCCGAAGTCTGCTCGACCGTTGTTCCCCCGGCCCAGCTTCCGGCCACGCAGGCCAGTCCGGAGATCGTTCCCCATCGTGTCTCCACCTCC
Source organism: bacterium (assembly GCA_028819835.1). The sequence goes on from JAPPKR010000093.1 coordinate 10,181, forward strand.
GCCAGGAACCTCTCCACGGCCCGAGCGTCGGTCACGTCGACCCGGCGCAGGATGATCCGGGGGTGATAGGTCCCGAAACGGTCCTCGAAGCGCTCGGCCTCAACCGGTCTGAGGTAGGTCAGAGCCAGGTGGAGTTGTTCGTCGCTCAACAGCCTATCGGTGAGCGCCTGTCCCAGCCAACTGGTCCCACCGGTAATCGCCACCGTTTTCATTGGCCCCGATTCTGGCAGGTCGGCGTGGGTATGCGAGGTCAATCCACCAATATTCGCCCCGAAAGGCGGCAGGGGAGATGGAGTCGGTTCTACTCTCGTTATCCGATGGCAACCTTGGGAATCACGGGTCTGGCGAACACCGGAAAGACGTCGCTCTTTGCGGCTCTTACCGCCCGCCCGGAAGGGATCGCATCCTTCCCCTTCTCAACCACCGAGACCCGGATCGGTATCACCCCCATCGTCGACCCGATCCTCCAGGAACTGGGCCGCCTGGAGGGCTCGGCTCGCATCACCCCGGCAACCCTGGAGGTGACCGACGGGCCTCCACTCCAGGAACCCGGTGGCGACCTTGACGCCCGCACGGTGGGAAGCCTCCGCCGGGCCAACTGCATGGTGGTCGTGCTCCGCGCCTTCACCGACCCCTCCGTGCCCCACGGGGGGTCGGGAACCGATCCCCGCTCCCAGGCCGAGGAGATTTTGCTTTCGATGGCCATCAGCGACGCCCAGATGTTCGAGGGATCGATTCTTCGCCTTCGCAACCAAGCCACCTCCCGACCCGAGCGGCGGGCTGCCTATGAAACGGTGGCGCGGGCGGCGGACATCTCCGGTGACGGAGGCCTCCTGAGAGAGAGACGGTGGTCGGACCTCGAATTGAAGGCCCTGGCCGATTTCGCGCCCCTCACCCTCAAACCCGTCATCTGGGTGGTCAACGTCGAGGAGGAGCAGGCGCAGGGAACACCAAACCCGGTGGAGGGGGTGGTCCCCGCCGGCGACCCGGTGGTGCCCTTGACCCTCGGACTCGAAGCCGAGGCCGCCATGGTGGACGCCCGGGACCGGGCCGAGATGCTGCAGGCCTTCGGGCTGGGCCGGGGAGCGGCTGCCACCATCTCCAGCGCCGTGCTGGACACCCTGGCAATGTGCATCTTCTACACCTCCAACTCCAGGGAGACAAGGGCCTGGCTCACGCCGGTGGGGTCGCTTGCCCGCCGGGCGGCCGGCAAGGTCCACTCCGACATGGAGAGAGGATTCATCCGGGCGGAGGTGGGTACCGCCCGGGCCGTGATCGACGCGGGAGGCTGGAATGCGGCCCGCGCCAAGGGCGTGGTCCGGGTGGAGGGGCGAGACTACCCCGTGCGGTCGCGGGACATCCTGCAGGTCAGGTTCTCGGTGTGAAATCTGTATTGTTATCAGAGCGAATGACC
>JAPPKR010000063.1 GCA_028819835.1 bacterium
GATCGGCTGGCAAGGATGTTACCCCACCCATCCGAATCCGCAGGTGGGCGCCATTTTCCACCGATAACATGCCGCCTTGAGAATGACCACCCATTCCTTTTCAGCCCGGTTGCTTGCCTCGCTTGCTGCAGTGGTCTTGACCAGCCTGGCGGCCTGCGGAGAGGCCTCCCCGGACCCGCCAGAGGCCGTTTCGGGCGCCTGTGCGGAGGGGCGGACACTCCGCTTCGCCTTCTACGCATTCTTCGAACCGGTCAGCGCCAGCGCCGATCCCGATCCCGACTCGGCCGGGTTCGCCGACCACGTGGGATACGAGGCCGACCTACTCACCGCCTTGGAAGAAATGGAAGGCGCCGGGCTGGTTTTCGACCGCATCCCCGTGGCGGAATGGCCGGACATCTGGCTCCTGCCCGCCGGGGACGAGGTCGACGTAGCCGGTGGCGGAATCACCATCCTCGAATCCCGCACACGTGACGCAACCGGCGACGAGGTCGTGGTCTTCACCTCGGGCCACATCGGTTTTCGCCAGTCGCTCCTGGTCCGGGCGGCGGAGGCGCCCCTTTACGCCACCCACGCCGACCTGACCGAAGAAGTCCGTGTGGGGGTTCTGGCGGCCACCACCGGCGAGGCCCGGTTGCTACAACTCACCGGCTTGGCCGATCCCCGCGGGACGCTGGCCGAAGGGACCAGGATCGTCACCGACGCCGGGTCCTTGGTGGCGGACGGGTCGGACCGATATGTCATCACAGCCGCCGGATCGTCGCCCGGTTTGGAAGGACGCCAGCGGATCGAGCCTCCCACCCCCGAGATGCCGGTGGTGGTCTACCTGGGGGAGGACACCGGAGAGACGGAACTCCTCGGCGCCCTGGCCGACGGATCGATAGACGCGGTGGCACGCGGTGAGATCGGGAACCTCTCGGCGGCCAACGCCTACGGGGACGGCGGGGTCTTCACCGTGACCGCCCGTGATCCAGAGGTGGAACTGGGTGGGTGGACCCTTCCCGCCGCCGAGCCGGCTCTGATGGCCTGCCTGGATGAGAAACTCGACTACCTCACCGATCACCGGACGATCGGATACGCCGAGTGGGTGGCCGACCCCGACGTCTTCCTCCGGCGCGCCCGTTCCTGGACACCCTGATCCCCTCCGGCCTTCGCCACGGCCGGCCGGGAACGGGCCATGTATGTTATTCGACAATGACGACCGCCGGCCGGATGCTATTTGGCTCTTTCGACATGTCTCCGTTCAGGATCGGTCCTTCCGCTCAGACCGCGACGGCTCGGATGAGCCTGTCCTGCACATGAGCCCGGTGGCAGGGGCACCCGATGCCTGGAGCGGTTCGGAGTACCGGGAGAACACCGCCCACCATCGGGCCTTCGACCCGCCGGCGGTGTGGGACTTCGGCCTGGGCGCCGGAGACTTCCTCCTGGACGTGGGGTGCGGCGCCGGCGATCTGACCGCGGCCTTGGCGGACCACTACCCCCGAACCGAGGTGATCGGGATCGACGCCTCGCCGAGCCAGATCGAACAGGCCCGGCGCCATGAGGGCCCCCGGCTCCGCTTCGAGGTGCGCCGGGTCCAGGACCTCTGCTGGGAGAAGCGCTTCGCGGCGGTGGTCTCGATCGCCTGCCTGCACTGGATCCCCATCCCCGAACACCCGCTGGTGCTGGAGAGGATCTTCCGTGCCCTGGTCCCCGGCGGCAGGCTGGTGGCCAGCTTTGCCGGAGAGACCAACATCGAAGAGATCCGGAGGATCATCTTCTCGATCGCCGACCGGCCACCCTACCGCCAATACCTGCAGGGTCGTCTGCCCCATCACCCTTGGCCCTCCCTCCGCTGCTACAAGGAGATGCTGGCCGACTCGCCCTTCGGCGGCGCCGAGGACCTGCGGACCGAAACCCAGCCTCGCCCCTTTTCCCGCACCGGGCTGACGGGCTGGCTGCGCACCCAAACCCTGACCGGGTACCGACCCCGCCTGCCCCCTCCGGTGTTCGAGGACCTGGTCGCCGAGGTGTCGGAGAGGGTGGCGGACCTCACTCGGGCCGGTGACGGCGTCTATGTCGTACCCTTTGTGCGACTGCAACTTCAGGCCCGCCGATCCCAGACCGCCGTATGAACTCTGAGAACCTCACCGATTGGATAGGAAACTCCGAGACCCGCCGCCAGCGTCTCCACCCCTGGCCGGTCGCCGCGCTCTCCGCTCTCTTCGACCTGGATGGCCCGGCCGCAGAGGAGGGAGACCCCCTTCCTCCCATGTGGCACTGGCTCTACTTCCTCCCATCGGCCCGGCGGTCGGAGACCGGGGAGGACGGCCATCCCCGCCGGGGAGGGTTCCTTCCCCCTGTACCGCTCCGAAGAAGGATGTTCGCGGGCGGGACCACCGTCTTCCACCGTCCCTTGCTGGTGGGAGAGGAGGCCGGGCAAAAGGCGACCGTGAAGAGGGTGGCCCACAAGGAGGGCCGCAGCGGTTCCCTGGTGGTGGTTACGGTGGAATACCAGGTCCGGGGAGAGCTGGGACCGGCGCTCACCGAGTCCCAGAACCTGATCTACACCGACTCTCCGCCCTCGGTTCCCCAGGACCCCGCTTCGGGCCCCGGGCCGCCGCCGAGACCGTGGAGCCAGGACGTCACCACCGACCCGGTCCTCCTGTTCCGGTTCTCGGCCCTCACCAACAACTCCCACCGCATCCACTACGACCACTCCTACGCCACCGGGGTGGAGGGATACCCGGGCCTGGTGGTGCAAGGCCCGCTCACCGCCATGCTGCTGGCCGACCTGGGCCGCCGGAACGGCGTGAACGGACCTACGCGCTTCTCCTTCCGGGCGCGCTCGCCGTTCTTCTGCGGCGACACCCTGCACCTGCGCGGTGGACCCGACGAGGAGGCCGGGGCCCGCCGATGGACCATGGGTGCGTACTCGGAGCATGGGCGGCTGGGCGTGGAGGCGGAGTTGTCCGCCTGATCCGGCCCCGGCCCCACCGGGCCAACCGCCCCGCGGCGATACCCTCTAGGGCCTATGAATGACCAACCTCTCTGGGCGCCTTCGGCTCGGAGAGTCGAGACCTCGGCCATGACCTCCCTGCGCTTGGAGGTCAACCGCAGATACGGCCTGGACCTGCCCGACTCGGTGGCCCTGCAGCGCTGGAGCACCGAGAACATCGACCGGTTCTGGGACACCGCCTGGGACCATGTGGGAGTCCTGGGAAGAAAGGGCGACCGGGTCTTCGTTCCCGGGGATTCGCTGACCACCGCACGCTTCTTCCCCGACGCCCGGCTCAGCGTGGCGGCCAACCTGGTGGATGGCCGGGGGGTGGACGGGGACTCGCCCGCCATCCTGTACCGGCGGGAGGACGGGCGCTCTGAGGACCTGACCTGGAACCAACTGAGGTCGCAGGTGGCCGCCGCCGCGGCTGCGCTGCGGGCCCACGGGGTGGGGGCCGGCGACCGGGTGGCGGCATGGATGCCCAACCGGCCCGAGACGGTGGTGCTGATGATCGCCGCCGCCAGCCTGGGGGCCATGTTCAGCTCCACTTCGGCCGACTTCGGCGTGGCCGGGGTGGTGGACCGGTTCGGCCAGATCGGACCGGTGCTGCTGCTTGCCGCCGACGGCTACCCCTACGGGGGAAAGCCCTTCGACCGGCGGGAGGCCCTCGCCGAGATCAGAGAGGCCCTTCCCACGGTGCGGCGGGTGGTGATGGTCCCCAACCTGGACCCCGATCCCGACCTGACCGCCCTCCCCGGCGCCATCTCCTGGAGCGAGTTTCTCGCCACCGGCGAGGGAGCCGATCTCCCCACCGGGACCTTTCCCTTCGATCATCCCCTGTTCATCCTCTTTTCCTCGGGCACGACCGGTCCGCCCAAGTGCATAGTGCACCGGGCGGCGGGGGTGATGTTGAAGAACATGGGAGAGCATCAACATCAGGTGGACGTCCGGGCGGGCGACCGGGTCTTCTACCTGACCACCTGCGGATGGATGATGTGGAACTGGCTGGTGAACGCGCTCTCCTCCGGTGCGAGCATCGTCCTCTACGACGGCAACCCCTTCCACCCCTCCCCCGGCCGGTTGTTCGACCTGATCGACTCCGATGGCATCACGCTGCTGGGCGTCTCCGCCAAGTTGATCGACGCCTGGCGACAGACCGGTATCCGACCCCTGAAGACCCATCGGCTGGACACGCTCCGCACCATCTGCTCGACCGGGTCTCCCCTGTCTCCCGAGGGCTTCGAGTGGGTGTACGAGCAGGTGACCGAAGACGTCCACCTGGCGTCCATCTCGGGCGGAACCGACCTGTGCGGGTGCTTCGTGGGAGGCGATCCCACGCTGCCGGTGTGGTCGGGAGAGATCCAGGGAGCCGCCCTGGGCATGGCCGTGGAGGTGTACGACCCCGAAGGCCGGCCGGTCGACGGGCCCACCGGGGAACTGGTCTGCCGGGAACCCTTCCCCTCCATCCCGCTGCGGTTCTGGAACGATCCCGGCGACGCCAAGTTCCGGGCTGCCTATTTCGAGAAATATCCGGGAGCCTGGACCCACGGGGACTACGCCAACTGGACTCCCCGCGGCGGCATGGTCATCCACGGCCGCTCCGACGCCACTCTCAACGTGGCGGGCGTGCGGATCGGGACCGCCGAGATCTACCGGCAGGCCGAAGAGGTGCCGGGCGTGACCGAGGCGATCTGCGTGGCGCAGAAGTGGGAGCGGGACACCCGGATGGTGCTGTTCGTGCGGCTTGAGGAGGGTCGGACGCTCACCGACCACCTGGTAGCCGAGATCAAGGACCGCCTCCGCCGCAACTGCTCGCCCCGCCACGTGCCGGCGGTGGTGCTGGAGACCGCCGACATCCCCCGCACCCGATCAGGGAAGATCACCGAGTTGGCGGTCACCGCGGTGGTCAACGGCGAGGAGGTGAAGAACACCGAAGCCCTGGCCAACCCCGAGGCCCTGGCCAACTTCGCCGACCGTGCGGAACTCGCCTAGGGAGTCATGTCGGGGATGACGGGTCGCCGGCCGAAAGGAGCGTGAAGTGGACCGACCAATCTCTGTAGGGGTGATAGGGCTGGGAAGCATCGCCCAGATCCAGCACCTCCCGAACCTGGCCCGGATGGAGAGTCGGTTCCGAGTGGCGGCGGTGGCAGACATCTCGCCTCAACTCACCCACCGGATCGCCCACCGGTTGCCCGGGGAGGTTTTCGCCTCCACAGACTGGCAGGAGGTCTGCGCCCATCCCGAGGTCGAGGCGGTGCTAATCCTCACCTCCGGCGCCCACGAGCAGATCAGCGAGGGCGCTCTCGAGACCGGGAAGCACGTTTTTGCCGAGAAGCCCCTCTGTTTGACGGTGGAAGGCGCCCGGCGGCTCCATGCCCTGGCCGCCGAGAAGGGTCTGGCCCTCCAGGTCGGCTACATGAAGCTTCACGAAGAGTTGCTCCCGGAGTTGAGAGAGGGCCTCGACGCCATCGGGGACCTCCGCCTCCTCCGCCACTCCGTCTACCATCCCGAACACTCGGCCTGCCTGGGCCCGGCCAACACGCTGAGCTTCGATGACATCAATCCCGGGGCCCTGGCCAAGGCGGCAGCATTCGAGGACCGCCGCACCCGCCAGGCCCTGGGAGACCTTCCCGCCCGGTGGGGTCGGCTGTACCGGGAGGTGCTGGCCGCTTCGTTCATCCACACCGTGTCTTTCATACGGGGCCTGATGGGAGGACTCCCCCGGTTGACGGCCGCCGACATGTGGCCTCCCCAACCCTCCGGGGCCCCCGCCGAGCCCCCCTGTCTCACGGCCCGGGCCGAGTACCCCGATCACACTGCGGTGGAGATGACATGGCTCTGGCTCCCCGCGACGCCGACCTACCGGGAAGCATTCGAGGCGCACGGAACCCGGGGATCGCTGGAATTCCGTTTTTCGAACCCCTATCTCGATCGGGCAGCCTCCTTGGTCATCAAGGGCCAAGACGGCGCGGTCCGTCATCCCGCCGGGACCGAATCGGCCTTCACCAGGGAACTGAAGGCATTCCACCGGGCGATCACCACCGGCCGGCCCATCTCCGACGCGGCGGGCGCCGCACAGGACACGGCATTCCTCCAGGACATGGTCGCCGCGCTGGCCCGCAACGACGGGGTGGCCGTCGGCGGCGAGGCGGGGACTCGGCGATGAAGATCGGCGCCGGACCCGTGAGTTTCGGCGTGTACGAACCCTCCCCGGGCGGGCCTGCGCCCCATCGTCTGATGGAGGCCATGGCGGCCGCCGGGTACCGAGGCGCAGAATTCCCGCCCGCAGGATACGCCGGGCCACCCGGCGCGGCGGTTGAACTCTTTGCACGAAACGATCTGACGCCGGTCGGAATCTACATTCCCATCCACTTCTCGGACCCCACCCTTCTCACCCGGGACCGACTCCGCATGGAAGACGCCCTCTCGGAACTGGAGAAGGCCGAAGACGGACCCCGGATCGCCATCCTCGCCGATGAGGGCAGCGAAGTCCTGCTCCTCAACCCAGCCAGGGGCGACGACCCCACCCATGCGCTGTCCCCCGACGCCTTCCGTGAACTCTGCGCCACGACCAACCGGATGGCTGATGAGATCCGCCGCCGGGGATTGGTCCCGTCTTTCCATCCCCACATCAGCACCTACGTGGAGAGCCCCTCCGAAGTCGAGAGGCTTTTGGAACTCACCGACATCGATCTCACCTTCGACACCGGCCACATCGCCCTCGGTGGCGGGGACATCCTGGAATGCCTGGCGGCCTGGCGGGAGCGGATCAACCATATCCATCTCAAGGATGTCCGTTTCGCAGTCCTGGAGGAGGCTAAACGCCGAAGACGGGTTGACTTCGATGTCTGGTGGGCGGAAGTCTCGGTCCCGCTCGGAGAAGGCGATCTCCCGTTGCGGGAGTTCCTGGCACACTTATCAGAGGCCGATTACCAGGGTTGGGCGGTGATCGAACAGGACAGGGCGCCAATTTCATCGGATGCTGAGCTCCGCTCCGCAGCCGAAGTTCAGGGGGAGAACCTCCAATGGGTGCGCCGGGTAAGGGAGGGATTGTCCGGAGAGTCCTGATGTCACCGTTGGCTCTATCCCCACGATTCTTCGAAGACGAGAACGCACTGGGTCGGGCGCTAGCTCAAAAGATCTGTGATGGCCTCCGCGAGGCAGCGGAGGAGGGGCGACAGTATCTCTTGGGCTGCCCGGGCGGCCGAAGCCCCCTCTCCACCTACCGGGCCCTCCCCCAAGTGGCGGCCCAACAGTCGGTTGACCTGTCACCGTTGGTGGTGGTGATGATGGACGACTACGTGATCCCGAGCCGGGACGGATACGTCCACGTCCCGATCGACGCCCACTACTCCTGCCGGCGCTTCGCCACAGAGGAGATCGCCAATCCCCTGGCCCATCTGCCGGGCGCACCGGGGAGAGACCGCACCTGGATGCCGGATCCGGCCGATCCGCCCGCCTACGACCGCCGCATCTCCGACGCCGGGGGAATAGACCTGTTCCTCCTGGCCAGCGGGGCCTCCGACGGCCACATAGGGTTCAACCCTTCCGGCAGTCCCAGGGACTCCACGACCCGGATTGTGGAGCTCTCCACCCCGACCCGCACCGACAACCTGAGGACCTTTCCGGACTTCGGTTCGGTGGACGACGTCCCGAATCACGGAGTAACGGTGGGGATAGGCACCATCGCCGAGTTGAGCAGAACGGCCGTGATGGTCTGCCTCGGTGAGGAGAAACGCCCAGCCGTGGAGAGAATCAGCACCGCCCGTTCCTACGATCCCTCCTGGCCGGCCACCATCGTAACCGAGGTCCCCGACGCCCAACTGTGGATCGACCTTTGCGCCGATTCGGAAGAGCAACCGGCTCGGGACGGTGAATGAGCATCAACCAAGAGAGCCGTCAACCTCAGGGGTTTGCCAGACTCTGTTCTAAGCAACGGTTACTGTGTAAAAGTTTCTTAGAAAGCCGCAGGCTGTCGGCGAGACGCTTCCGAGGACCTGGAATCCAATGATGAAGAGAACCTGAGGGCGATGGGAATGGCCCGGAAACCCAAGTGGACCTCCGAACAGATCCCTGACCTGGCGGGCAGGGTGGCGGTGGTCACCGGCGCCAACAGCGGCATAGGGCTGGAGACCGCCAGGGAACTGGCCCGCGGGGGCGCCCACACCATCCTGGCCTGCCGATCCACGGAACGGGGGCAGCGGGCGGTCGGGGATCTGCGCGCCGCGATGCCGGACTCCTCGGTGGAGTTGATGAAGCTCGATCTGGGCAGTCTCTCGTCCATCCAGGGTTTCGCCCTGGACTTCGCAAACGGCCACGCGCGCCTCGACATGTTGATCAACAACGCAGGCGTCATGGCCGTCCCTCACTCGCTGACCGAGGACGGCTTCGAGAGCCAGATGGGCATCAATCACCTGGGGCACTTCGCCCTGACCGGAAGGCTTCTGGGACCGCTGCTGGCCACCCCGGGCGCCAGGGTGGTGACGGTCAGCAGCGTAGGTCACCGGGGCGCCACCCTGGACTTTGAGAACCTGCTCTTCGAGAACGGCGGATACACCCCGTTCCGGCCCTACTGGCGTTCCAAGCTGGCCAACCTGCTCTTCACCTACGAACTCCAGAGGCGCCTTCGGTCCGCCGGAACGCAGGTGTCCGCCCTCGCCGCCCATCCGGGATTCTCCTCCACCAACATCGGCGGCCATCTCGGCCCCCACTGGTATTCCCGGATACAGGAACCCCTGATGTCCGGGTTCATCCAGAGCGCGGCGATGGGCGCCCTGCCCACCTTGCGAGCCGCAGTCGATCCCCGGGCCGAGGGCGGCCAGTACTACGGACCGCGCGGGCCAGGAGGCCTCCGGGGCTACCCGGTGGTGGTGTCATCCAATGCCGCATCCCACGACCGCGACGATGCTCGCCGGCTCTGGGATGCCTCGGAGGAACTCACAGGAGTCCAATACTCCTTCCGGCTATAGGAAAACGCACCGGCCCAGACGGGGCGATGCTACGACGCAAGAGTCTCCAGGGAGAACGCAGCGCCTCCTCCACGCATCTGGTGTCAGATGCCCAGGATCCGCTTGGCGATCACTTTGGCCTCGTCCATGTCCTCGACATAGCGGTCCTTGGGGACGCTTCGCAGAATTTGGAGCTTCTGGAGGCTGGCGCCGACCGCGCCTCCCAGGCCCATGACTATGCACTCGGTGTTTTCCTCGATGGCGACGTCCACCAACCTCTCCACGACGAACGCGGCGCTGTCGTCCATGTAGTCGGTCTGCGAGAAGTCGAGGATCACCACCTCGTGGTCCCGAATGTCCACGCTGATGGTGCTGAACATCCGGTTGGATGACGCCACCGTGAAACTTCCCCGGAACGAGACCAGGCCGCACCGGGCGGAGAAGGGATCGAACTCGTCCTCGTCATCGTCGTCATCGCCCAGCAGGGCCAGCATGCTGTCCAGGGCGTCTTCTTCACCGTCGCCATCTTCGTCGCCTTCGTCGTCACCTCCCAGCAGGGCCAGCATGCTGTCGAGGTCCGGCTCATCCGCCTCTTCCTCCTTGTCGGCCAGGAAGCTGATGTCGAGCAGCGGCGCGGAGATCACGCTGTCCAACTCCAGGTACTCGAACTGGCGAGCGCTCACCAACGCCGCCACGATCAGGCCCAGCATGATGGCGCTCAGCAGGTCGGCGAACACGGTGAGCCCCAGGGTGATGACCATCACCACCAGGTGTTCGCGCTGCACCCGGTGGATCCGGCTGATGAATCTCCAGTCGATGATGTCCCAGCCCACCTTCATGAGGATGCCGGCCAGGACCGCATGGGGGATCTCTCCCACGTACTCCCCCAGTCCCAGGACCAGGGACATGAGGACCAGGGCGCACAGCACGCCGGACACCGGCGTCCTCCCGCCGATCCGGGCGTTCACCACGGTGGCGGGGATGTTCCCCGCGCCCGGCATGCCGCCGAAGAGCCCCGAGAAGATGTTCCCCACCCCCTGGCCCATCAATTCCCGGTTGGGGTTGTGAGTGCCGCGGGTCAGGGAGTCGGCAATCAGGGACATGAGGAGGGTGTTGATCGAGGCCAGCAGGGCAAGCACCAGGGCCGGCTGGAAGGAACCGATCGCGTGCTGAAGGACGGAGTGGGTGTCGATGATGTCCGGAAAGCCCGTGGGAACCGTCCCGATGAGCGGCGCTTCCTTCAACCACAGCACTCCCATGAGGGTGCCCACTATCAGAGCGGCCAGCGTGGGCGGCAGCGCCCTGGCGAGTTTGGTCGGCCAGACCACCGTCACCACCAGGGTCACCAGGGCAATCGCCAGTGCGTGGTAGTTGACCGACGCCACCGCGTCGGGCATGGCGCGGATCGCTCCCACGGTCCCCCCGCCCGGCGAGGAGGCGCCCAGGAAGGGCAGCACCTGGAGCAGCACGATGATCACTCCCACACCGGATGTGAACCCCGAGATCACCGAGTACGGCGTGTAGGCGACGTAGCGGCCCATCTTGATCAGGCCCAGCAGGATTTGGATGACACCTGCCATGATCACGATCGTGAACGCCTCGATGATGTTCTCCGCATAGCTCCCCACCACCACCGCCATGGCCACCGCCATAGGGCCGGTGGGACCCGAGATCAGCGCCTTGGTGCCCCAGAAGAGGGACGCGAACAGCCCCACCGCCACCGCGCCGTACAGGCCGGCGATCACCCCCAGGCCCGACACCACCCCGTAGGCGAGGGCCATCGGCAACAGGACGACTGCCGAGGTCACACCACCGAGAACATCTCCGCGGAGAGTTTGAAGGTCGTAATTCATCGCAATCCCCTCGGCCTGTCTAGCACCGAAAGAGTACCACTCTGCGGGACTTCCTTCCCGAATCCCGAACCCTGTTCAACCGATCGCATCCACCTTTTCCACAAAACGGCGGTCCCGAGAGGTGAGCCCGCCCACATCGTGGCTGGTGATCGCCAACTCCACCCGGTTGTAGACGTTCGACCACTCCGGGTGATGGAACAGGCGCTCTGCTATCAGCGCCACATGGGTCATGAAGGCGAAGGCGGCCCGGAAGTCGGAGAACTCATAGGAGCGCCGCAACACCTCCCCATCCCGCCGCCAGCCGGGATGGGCCTCCAGCAGGCGGGCGATCTCCTCCTCGGTCAGGAGGACCTTGGAACCCGTCATCGCGCTGGCTGGAGGAGTTCGATCCGAAAGCCGTCGGGGTCGAGCATCAGCACGGTCCTGCCGCCCTTGTTGGGACCGATGGTGGGCGTGACCGGCGCCGAGACCGACTTGACCCCTTTCTGCGTCAGCTCCTCGTACAGCGCGTCGCAGTCGTCCACCCGGAAGGCGACATGGGCCGTGCCGGGATTGGCGGTGCCGGGATCGATGGCCTTCCGCTCCACGTTGCGATACTCCAGGATCTCCAGAACACTGTCGGAGTCGGGCATCCGCATCACCACCCCGTGCATGTCCACGCCGGGATACCCCAACAACTCCTCGATGTAGGGCGCCTGGCGGTTCCACACATGGACCACTTCCAGCCCCAGGAGGTCCCGGTAGAACCGCAGAGACCTCTCCAGGTCGGTGACCTGTATCCCCGTGT
>JAPPKR010000252.1 GCA_028819835.1 bacterium
GAACTCGTTGTACGACCCCAACCTGTAGACATCCACATGTACGAGCGGCAGGAAGCCGTCGTCGTAGCGGCGCTCCAGCACGAAAGTGGGGCTGGGAACCGGCCCAACCACTCCCAGGGCGGCAGCCAGCCCGCCGGTGAAGAGGGTCTTCCCGCATCCCATGGGGCCGGAAAGGGCGACGACGTCTCCGGCGCGGAGCAGTGGCGCCAGCCGGGTGGCCACCGCGTAGGTGTCTTCTGCGGTGGGACAGACCACCCGGACAGTCATCGGCTGTTCATCAGAACAGGCCCAACTGCTCCGGCTCGGCCAAAACCCCCTCCCCGGCGTCCATCGAGTCGAGGACCGAACGCATCAGGGCCAGATCCTCACGAATCTGGTCGGTGACCCGCTCTCCTCCCCGGAGGGCCGCGGCCGGATGAAAGGTGGGGATGAGGACCTTGTCTCTCCACCATCTGTAGCTACGGCCCCGCATCCGGCTGATACCGGTGTTGGTGCGCAGGAGAAGCTGGGTGGCGAAGTTGCCCAGCGTCATGACCACCTTGGGGTCCACCAGGTCGAGTTGGCCTCGGAGATAACCCTTGCACGACTCTATCTCGTCGGGCCGGGGATCCCTGTTGCCCGGAGGACGACACTTGAGCACGTTGGCGATGTACACCTCGTCGCGCCCCATGCCCACTTCGGCCAGCAGGCGATTGAGCAGATGGCCGGCCGCTCCGACGAACGGCTCGCCCTCCAGATCCTCGTTGCGGCCCGGCGCCTCCCCCACCATCATGACGTCCGCATCGGAGCGGCCCACCCCGAAGACCACATTGGTCCGGGTCTCCGACAGACGGCAGTCCGTGCAGACGTTTGCCCGGGCGCCCAGAGCGGCCAGTTCCTGCATGTACGGCTAACGGCCCGGGTTGGAGGCGTGGGGATGGCTCTCGGCCACTCCGGCGGGCGTGGTCCTGACGAACCGCGCATTTCGCCGGAAGGCCGGAAGATCGGTGGCGCCCAGATAGCTCATGGCGCTCCGCACTCCTCCCATCAGGGGACGTATCACCTCGGCTGCGGTTCCCCGGTAGGGCACCGTCCACTCGATTCCCTCCGGGGAGCGGTGCTCGAAGTATTCATCCTCCAGTTCGGCGCCGCGCCGGGCGGCTCGGAGCACCGCCGCCTCCTGGGAAGCCATGCCTCGAACTCTCTTGACCGGCCCGGTGGAGGTCTCCTCCACTTCCCCGGGACTCTCCCGGGTTCCGGCAAGAAGGCTCCCCACCATCACCGAGTCGGCGCCGAGCGCCAGGGCCTTGGCTATGTCGCCTCCCGCCCTTATCCCCCCGTCGGCGATGATCGGCGCGCCGACGGCCGCTTGCACCACATCGTAGAGGGCGGTCACCTGCGGGACTCCCACCCCGGTGACCACCCGGGTGGTGCACACTCCCCCGGGCCCCACCCCCACCTTAACCGCGTCCGCCCCCGCCCTCACGAGATCGGCCGCACCCTGGCCGGTGGCCACGTTTCCGGCTATCAGGTCAATCTCGGGGAACTCGTCCTTCAGAAAGCCCACTGCTCGCAGGGCGTGCTCGGCGTGACCGTGGGCGATGTCCAGAACCAGCACATCCACTCCGGCAGCCACGCAATTCTTGGCGCGCCGGGCCATCTCCTCCCCCACTCCCAGGGCTGCTCCCACCAGCAGTTCCGCACCCGCCTCCTTGACCTTCTCCACCTGCCGCGCATGGTCCTCGACCGGCAGGAACCGGTGAATGATCCCGATTCCACCCATCCGGGCCATGGCCACGGCCATCTCCCACTCACAGACGGTATCCATGTTGGCGGCCAGCACCGGGACGTCGAGCGGGATGCGACGGCTGAGACGGGTACGAAGGCTCACCTCCTGGCGGGAACCCACCGCCGAGCGACGGGGCACCAACAGCACATCGTCATAGGCGAGGGCGAGGGGAAATTCGGCTGGATTCATGAAACGTAACGCCTGGGCAAGCGGGGACCGATCCGGGAAACGACTTCGTAGTTGATTGTATCGGACAGTTCCGCCCAGTCATCGAAACTTATCGACTGGGATCCGGAGGCGCCCACCAGCACCGCCTCGTCTCCCACCTCCACCGCGTGTTCCCCCACGTCCACCACCAACTGGTCCATGGTCACCCGGCCCGCAAGTGGGAAGCGCCGCCCCCCGATCAGGACCTCCCCGCCGCCCGAGATGCCGCGGGGAATGCCATCGGCGTAGCCCAGGGGAAGAGTGGCCACCATCGATGAGGCCGGAAGGGGCCGGACCCGTCCGTAGGAGGGCCGGGCGCCTCCGGGGTGGCGAAGCATATGGGAGACATGGGAGACGATCTTCATGGCGGGGCGCAGGTCGATGAGGGGGCGGGCGGCGGGATGCGGGTAAAGGCCGTATGTCCCCAGGCCGGTCCTGACCATGTCCAAATGGGACTCGGGGTGAAACAGGGTGCCCGGTGTGTTGGCCAGATGCCGGAGGACAGGCGGACTCCCTAGCGGCAAGGCCGGTTCCGTCAACCGCAGGGCGCGCTCAAAGGTCTCGATCTGGCGGCGAGTGAAAACGGGGTCGGTGTCGGCGACCGCGAAGTGGCTCCATATCCCTCCCAGGCGCAGCCAGGGGTGGTCGGAGACTCTCCGGGCCAGGTCCGGCAGAGCCTCGGGATGAGCGCCCACCCTGTGCATCCCGGTGTCGACCTTCAGGTGGATCACCAACTCCCCTGCCTCGCGGCGACGGACCACGCGCGCCAGGGCGTCCACGCTCGGGACTCTGTACAGAGTGGGGGTCAGGTCCTCGAAGACCACGGTCTCCAGATCGTCCCACGGGGGCTCGGAAAGGAGCAACACCGGCGCGGTGACTCCAGTCTCCCGAAGTTGCACTCCCTCCTCCACCGTGGCCACGGCCACCCATGCGGCGCCGTTTTCCAGGGCGGTCCTGGCCACCGCCGGAGCGCCATGACCGTAACCGTCGGCCTTCACCACCGCACACAACCGGGCGCCCGAGGCATAGGCGGCCAACTGCCGTACATTGTGGGCGACCGCGCCCAGATCGACCTCCACCCAGGAGGGGCGGCTCACGGAAGGGTCTCCCAGGCCCAGCGTCCCACCTCTTCGTATAGGGCGTCCGCGGTCACGGTTCGCCGGGCGGACAGGGCGGCTCCCGCCCGACCGTGCCAGAAGGCGGCCGAGCGAGCCGCGGCGCCGGGCGACAGGCCCCGGGCCCAGAGTGCGGCCACCCATCCCGCCAGCACATCGCCAGTGCCGATGGTGGCCAACTCGGGACCGCCCTCCCGCACCACCCAGGTCTCTCGGGGATCGCACACCAGGGTGGGGTTGCCCTTGGCCAACACGACCATCCCCGAAGCGGCCAGTTCCCGGATGTCCTCCAGCCCGGGGTCGTCACCCGTCAGGTGGGCCAACTCGCCCCGGTGGGGTGTGATCACCGTCGGTCCCCGCCGCGCCGACAGGACCGAAGGATCGGACGCCCACAGCGCATCGGCGTCCACCACCAGCGGGCCCTCCCATCCCTCTATCATCCCCCTCGCCCACCGGGCGGTTTGGCCCTCTCTGCCGATGCCGGGGCCGATCACCATGACGTCAAACCGGGACGCCGTCTCCAAACATGCAGCCGTCCGGGCCGCTTCGAAGCTCTCTTCCGAGCCGAGCCCGAATGTCAGGAGTTCGGGAGCAGGCCCGGCTACGACCTCCTGACATCCGCCCGGCACCATCAAACCCACCGACCCCGCACCGGCGCGCAACGCGGAGCGGGCGGCCAGCAGGGGGGCGCCGGTCATCCCCCGGGAGCCTCCCATTACCATCACCGACCCGGCTTTCCACTTGTGAACGGTGCGGCGCCGCGCCGGCCGGGGACAGTCCTCGGCCTCGGCCAGCAACAAGGCGGGTATCTCTCCGGCCTGGCCGATGTCCGCCACCTCGACCTCACCGCAGTAGTCGGGGCCCTCTCCCAGGAGGTGGCCGGTCTTGAGGGCATGAAAAGTGACGGTCCTCTCAGCCGCGAAGCTTTGATCGGGGACCTCTCCCGTGGCGGGGTTCACCCCGGAGGGGAAGTCGACCGCCAGGACCGGGGCGGGATACTCCATCCAGGCCGCCAGCGCCGGAGGGCACCGCCCTCGGAATCCCCCTCCGAACACCGCGTCCACCACCAAGTCGACCCGGGGAGGTGGAGGGCCGAGGGGCTCTATCTCCACTCCGGCCGCCAGCGCCCGTCCCAACGCCCACCGGGCTGCGTCGGTCTTGGGCTCTCTCAACTGGTACACGATCACCGCCGCACCGCGGCGGCGCAGAAGTCCGGCGGCCACGTAGCCGTCTCCCCCGTTGTTGCCCGGTCCGGCCAGCACCGCCACGCGGCTCCCGTACCCGGCGCCCATCCGGGCCGCGGCGATCTCCACCGCCCATCCGGCCCTCTCCATCAGCACCTCCACCGGCTCCGGCGTAGCCCGGTCCAGGCGAGCGGCCTCGGAAGGTGTGATAACCGGCTTCATCTTCGGGTTCTCGGAGGTGAGGCCGACCACATGGGGGACCTCAATGCTCTCCCAGGGCCAACGCCATCACCAGCGCGGTTTCGTTGGTGTGGGTGATGGTCACCTGAACCTCGGTCACTCCCAGGCGCTCGGCGCGCAGAAGGGCGGTGCCCGTGAGGTTCACCCGCGGCCGGCCGCCCCCGGTGATCTCTATGTCGGTCCAGCGGAGGCGTCTCCAGCCGGTCCCGAGCGACTTCATGACCGCCTCTTTACCGGCGAAGCGGGCCGCGAACCTGCGCTCGGGCTTCTGGAAGCGGTCGGCGTACTCGCGCTCATGAGGGGTGAAGCAGCGCTCCCGAAAGCGCGGGTAACGCTCAAGCATCGACCTCACCCGGTCAACGGGGGTCAAATCCACTCCCATGCCGATGACTTTCACCCCACCGATGCTACTTGTCCACCCCTCTGCACGACGGAGCGATGCCCCGTAGAGGCAGACCACCCCGGACTCCGGGGCCACGATCCCCGGGGAACGGACTCGCCCTCATCTCCCTCCAATAGCCGGAATATGAGTCTCCGCGTGGGACTACTCGACCGTTACGGTCTTGGCGAGATTGCGGGGTTGGTCGACGTCGAGCCCCTTGATCGTGGCCAGGTGATAGGAGAAGAGTTGTAGGGGAACCACCGCCAGCACCGCGCCGATCAGGTCGGCGTCCTCGGGAAGGGTGATCACCAGATCGGAGGGGATGGCGGCTCCCGTCCGGTCCCCGGAGCCCACCAGGGTCACCACCGTACCGCCCCGGGCCTTCATCTCGGAGAGGTTGGAGAACATTTTCTGGCGGAGCCGACGGTCGGTGGCCACTCCGAACACCACCACTCCCGGCTCGATCAATGCGATCGGCCCGTGCTTCATCTCGCCTGCCGCATACCCCTCGGCTCGCACATAGGAGAGCTCCTTCAGCTTGAGGGCGCCCTCCAGGGCCGCCGGATAGTCCACGGACCTTCCCAGGAAGAAGAAGTCCCTCACATCACGCCACTCCTCGGCCAGTTCCAGCATCCGGTCGGAAAGGCCCAACACCTCCTCCAGGCGATCGGGCAGGCTCCGCAACGCGTTCACGGGCCCAGCCGCCTCGGCCTGGGTCATCACCCCCCTCTCGATCGCCATGTGCAGCCCCATCAACTGGAGGAGCGCCACCTGGGTGATGAAGGTCTTGGACGCCGCCACCCCGATCTCCGGCCCGGCCCGGGTCTGGAACACCATGTGGGCCTCCCGCGCCAGGGACGATCCCACCACGTTGGTGACCGCCGCCACCCTGGCCCCCTGATCCAGGGCAAACCGGACCGCCCCGAGGGTGTCGGCTGTCTCCCCCGACTGGCTGATCCCAATCACCAGCGACCGTTCGTCGAGCACCGGGTCCCGATAGCGGAACTCCGACGACAGATCCACCTCCACAGGGACCTTCGCCCATCGCTCAAGGGCGTACTTGGCCATCATCCCGGCGTGATAGGAGGTGCCGCAGGCAACCACGAACACCTTGTCTATGCCCTTTGCCACCGGGCCGGTGAGTCCGGTCTCCTCCAGCAGCGGCTCTCCCCCGGCGCTTATGCGTCCCAGCAGGGTAGCGGCGACTGCCTGGGGCTGCTCACGGATCTCCTTCAGCATGAAAGTGGGATAGCCGCCCTTCTCGGCCGCCTCCACATCCCACTCCACTTCCCGTTCCTCCGGTTGGCTCTCCTCACCGAAGAGGTCGGTCACCCGCACCGAGTCGGCCCGGACCTCCACGACCCGCTCCTCGGGGACGACCATCATTCGTCGGGTGTGCGCCATGAATGCAGGAATGTCCGACGCAAGGAAGTTCTCTCCCGAACCCCGACCGATCACGAGGGGGCTCCCCTTTCGACCTCCCACCACCAAGCCGGGGTCGGAGCGGCGAACCACCGCCATCGCCAAAGCTCCCTCACAACGCCGCAGGACCTCGGCCACCGCCTCCACCAGAGATGCGGAGCCCAACTCCTCGATGAGATGTGCTGCCACCTCGGTGTCGGTGTCAGAGGAAAAGCCGTGGCCCCTGCCCTCCAGCCAGGTCTTCAATTCCACCCAGTTCTCGATTATCCCGTTATGAACCACGGCGATCTCCTGCGCGCAGTCGAAGTGGGGGTGGGCGTTGGGAACGGTGGGCGGGCCATGGGTTGCCCAGCGGGTGTGTCCCACCCCGTAGCTCCCCGGGAAAGACTCCGGTTCCCGAGCCACCGCTTCCACCAGTTCGGCGATTTTCCCGACCCTCCTCACGCTCCGCAGAACGCCGTTCTCGCCGATCACCAACCCCGCCGAGTCATAACCGCGATACTCGAGGCGCGCCAGTCCCCCCAGAAGAAGGTCCTGGGCCGGCCGCGGCCCCACATAGCCAACGATGCCACACATGATTGCACACTCCTCTGAACCCCTGCCCGGGCGCGCACACTCAGACCCTGTGATTCCACTGCGGGCGGCCTTTGTCCCCGTCGTCACCGACGGGATTTGCTCCGCTCGTCACGACCGTGGCAGCCGGGAAGGCATCCGCCGAAGGTTCGATCGCCTTCCTCCTCGTCACCTCCCGGCAGTCTCCCGGAAGGTCTGGCGCTTGTTGTTCAGGGTCGCTCTGTCATGCACCGAGCCTCGAGTCTTCGGTCACTCCCTTTCGGTAGGGGGATGATTCATCGCCGCGGCTATCACCCCGGCTAAGTCGTGAGCATACCGCTCGGCAAGCTCCGACTCCTGGCATTCTATCATCACCCGCACCAGCGGTTCGGTGCCCGATGGCCTTACCAGCACCCTCCCTGACTCCCCCAACTCCTCTGCCACCCGGGACACCGCCTCCCAGATTTCCGGAATGCCCTCCACCTCCCGGGGGCGATCCACCTCTACATTCACCAGCACCTGCGGATAGCGTTCCATGGCTTCCGAGCGAAGTTCGGCGAGCCTCTTGCCGCTGAGAGCCACCACTTCCAGCAGTTGCAGGGCAGTGAGCAACCCGTCCCCGGTTACCGCCAGATCCCCGAAGATTATGTGGCCGGACTGCTCTCCTCCCAGCACCGCGCCGCGGCGAATCATCTCCTCCCGGACGTACCGATCCCCGACCCTGGTGTGCGCGGTTTCGATCCCCCGAGAGGCCATGGCCAGATTGAAACCCAGATTCGACATGACCGTGGCCACAACCAGGGGAGGCTGGAGCCGGCCGTCCCGTTGGAGATGGCGAGCCAGGATCGCCATGAGAAAGTCGCCATCCACGGTCGCTCCGGTCTCATCCACCGCGATCAGACGATCGGCGTCCCCGTCCAGGGCGAGCCCGATTCGCCCCTCGGACATGGAGGCGACCCACTCGGGATGGGTAGCGCCGCACCCATGGTTGATATTCGATCCATCAGAGCAGGCCGCGGTGGTCTCGGTCACCACCCCCAGCGAGTGGAGGACCCGGGGCGCCGCCCGGAAGGCGGCCCCGTTGGCGCAGTCGACTACCACCGACAACCCGGACAAGTCGGCCGACACGGAACCCGCCAGCCAATCCAGGTACACGTCTACGCCCTCGGGCCACTCCGAGCCCGGAGATGCGACTCCGTGTGGTGCGGACCATTGGTTGTCGGCCGGTAGGACGGCCGCGGAGATCTCCGCCTCCACGTCATCATGGAGCTTGGCTCCGTCTGGTCCGAGCAGTTTGATGCCGTTGTAGGGAGCCGGGTTGTGGGACGCCGAGACAACCACGCCCATTGCCGCCCCCGCCGCCACCGTCAGATGGCTTATCCCCCCGGCCGGTATCACTCCGAGATCGACCGGCTCCACACCCGCTTCCCGTAGTCCGGAGCGAAGGGCGTAGGAGAGTTCCGGGCCCGAGGGACGGGTATCCATGCCGACCAGGACCTTTCCATCCCCCGCCGACTCACCGGCAGCCCTCCCCACCCCGAACGCCAACCCGGCGGTGAGATCTCGACCGGCTACGCCTCTGATCCCGTCGGTGCCGAAGAGGTTCTTCGCCGAAGCCACGAGCCCTGGCGTCCAGTAGGACCGGTAAGGGTCAGCGCTTGGTGTACTGCGGAGCGCGCCGGGCTTTCTTGAGACCGTACTTCTTACGCTCCACCACCCGCGCGTCCCGACGCAAGAGCCCTTGCTTCTTGAGGGTCATCCTGAGCCCGGGTTCGATGTTTGCCAGGGCGCGGGCGATTCCCAGCCGCAGCGCATCGGCCTGGCCGGTGACACCTCCGCCGTGGAGAGTGGCCTTCACGTCATACCGGCCCCGCGTGCTGGTTATCTCAAGGGGTTCGAGGACCCGGATGCGGCGTGCAATAGTCGGAAAGTAGTCCTCGATGGGGCGTTCGTTCAGGGTTATCTGCCCGCTTCCCTCATACAGCCTCACCCGGGCTACAGATTCCTTGCGGCGTCCGGTCGCCTGTACCAACGGAGCAGCCATCAACCATCCACCTTCCGGATGTTGAACTGCAGGGGAGCGGGCTTCTGGGAGGCGTGGGGATGTGATGGGCCGGCATAGACCTTGAGCTTGCGGAATACCTTCCTGCCCAGCCGGTTCTTGGGGAGCATCCCGCGCACTGCCCGTTCGATAACCGCTTCCGGGCGCCGCTCGATGAGCGACTGGAAGGACTCGGCCTTGATCCCTCCCGGATAACCGGAGTGTCGGTAGTAAACCTTCTTCTCGCGTTTGGCCGAGGTAACCGCCACTCTCTCGGCGTTGATCACCACGACGTAATCGCCTCCGTCGACATGGGGAGCAAAGGTGGGCTTGTGCTTCCCGCGGACCACCTGGGCTATCTCGGACGCCAACCTGCCCAGTGGTAGATCGGAGGCGTCCACCACCCACCAGTCCGGGACGGGCGGAACACCCGCCGGCGAGTAGGTCTTCGAGATGACAGGTTTGGTTCGCGCAGTCAAGCCAATGACTCCATTTAGGTCAGAAAGAGAGCGAGCCGACCCCAAAACGCTCGGCTCGCACCCTCATGATAGCAGAACCACAGCAAATCAAAATCCACTATCGGGGGGCGTGCCTGCCGTCCAGCGCTTCCGCCAACTCCGCCACCGACGGCACACGCAGGGTGAGATCGAGGTTCAGCCCCAGCGGATCCACCAGCCAGCCCTGGGCGTAACCGGCCTGGCGAGCCCCCGCGACATCGTGAAACACAGAGTCGCCCACATACGCCACCTCTTGGGGTGAGACACCTCCCAACTGTTCAACTCCCAAGGTGAAGATCTCCGGATCGGGCTTCTTGAACCCCACCTCGGCGGAGTCGATCACGAACTCGAAGAGATGGGAGAGTCCCGCCTCCTCCAGGGAGTCACGAATGGAACCGTCCGAGTTGGAGATGACCGCGCAACGCAGCCCCCGGTCGAGGATCCTCCTGACGCCGGCCTCCACTCCCGGGAGGGGAAAGGACCACATCCCGTGCCCGAACCTTATCCTGGGCCCGGCTTCGGCGGGGGAGGGAACTCCCAGGGTCGTGAAGTAGTGCTCCAACCACCACTCCCACCCGTAGCGGCGCTCGCCCCCCAACCACAGCCGGGAGTAGGCGTCCATCGCCAGGTAGTGCGCCTCGAAGCAGGCATCGGGTTCCAACTCCACCCCCAACACCTTGCCCATCAGATCGGGGTGCTGTAGCACCAACGTCCCTCCCGCGTCGAACAGCACCGCTTTCACAGCCATTACTCGTCTCCCGGTCCGCTTTCCTCGGGCACCCCGTACCCTACTTCCCAGAGGATCAGCCCTTGGGGAGGCGCCACCTGACCCGCTGCCTGGCGGTTGCGGGCTGCCAGCACCCCGGGGGTCTCCGAAGCCTCCCTACGTCCCCTGCCCACCTCCACGCACCAACCGACCATCGACCTCACCATCTGCTGGCAGAAAGAGGATGCCAGTACCTCGAAGGTCAGGTGCCCGGCCTTCTCGCTCCGCCACTGCGCCTCGCGTACCTCCCTGACGGATGACCGGCCCTCCGCCGCCCGGCAAAAGGAGGAGAAATCGTGGGTTCCCACCAGGAAGGCCGCCGCCCTGTTCATTGGCTCGATGTCCAAGGGCACCCCCAGATGCCAGACCAGGCGGCGTCCGAGGGGATCGCCCACCGGATCCGTCCGGACATGGTAACGATAGGCTCGCCACTCCGCCGAGAACCGGGCGCTCCATCCCTCCCCGGCCCGACACAATCGGTTGACCGTTACATCGGGGGGAAGCAACCGGTTCAACGACCGCACCACCGCCGCCTCGTCATCGATCCGGCGCGACCGCGTCATACTCACCACCTGGCGCCGGGCGTGCACACCCGCGTCCGTTCGGCCGGCACAGGTAGTCAGCACATTCTCGCGCAGCACCACGGAGAGGACTCTCTCCAACTCCCCCTGCACGGTGCGCACCTGCGGTTGACGGGCGAAGCCCCGAAAGTCGGTCCCCTCATAGGCCAGATCAAGACGGTAAGTGAATACCTCGGTCTCCTGAGTCGGCGCCACCTCAGAACAGCCGGGCGCCCCAGAAGAGTTGGGTGATGATGAGCAAGCCCGCCAGGCTGGCGAGCACGGCCAGCGCCGCTCTCCACCAGACCGTCTCCAGCGCCTCGGCGGTGGCGAACACCAGCGCCGCCAGAAACCAGACCCGTCCAAACCATGCCAGGGGAGCAACGAGGTAGGTCAGGAGGAGCGGAAGGTGGCAGAAGCCTTGGAGGCGCATGATGGTGAACATCTGGGTTTCGGTCCTGCACAGCACCCTGCCTGCCAGCAACGTCAAACCCGCGATGATCACCCAAACCATCACCGAGTTGATCAGGATCGCCACGAGCAGCCGCCATGAGAAGCGCGCTCCCCCGACCAGTTCCCACACATATCCGATTAAGGCCACTCCGGACACCAGCAGGGCGGCGTCGGCGGTGGCCCGTTGGTCCAGAGCGATCTCAACCAGGGAGTTTCTCTTGAGGAAGGCGGCCTCGACGGCCCTGCGGATGGCGATCACGGGAGCATCCCGCCCGGCGGTTTCCCGGGGCTGTCGGTCACACCAACTCGATTACGGCCATCTCCGCTCCGTCCCCGCGACGAGGACCCAG
>JAPPKR010000287.1 GCA_028819835.1 bacterium
GGCGCTCGTTGAAGTCCTCGTCGTCCGCCACGCCGCACAGGACTTCCCGGACACTGATGCCCGATCCCTCGGCGGCGAAGGCGTCGGCCACCAACTCGAAGCCCTGACAGAACGGATCGGAGCCGCCCGGCAGCCAGAAGTCGATCTCAACCGGCGCCGCGGTGGTGGGCGCTGCGGTGGTTGCGCTGGTGCCGGCTGCGGCGGTGGTCTGGGCTACTTCCTCTTCTCCGCCGCAGGAACCCAGCAGTACTGCCGCCCCGCTCATTCCCATCAACTGCAAGAACCTTCTGCGGCTCACAACCATCGGCATTGGCCGTCTCAGGTCTGGTCTCGTTCTCATGTTTCCCCTTTCTATCGAGAATCCCGGTTCTCGCGCCCTGCTTGGCCCGATGTTCAAAGTCAAGGGTCCAGCCGACCACTCGAACCGTGGATCCTCATCCTTACTGACTACATGTCGCTCCAAGATACAACGAAAACCTCCTCCAGGACCGGAACTCCCCGATGTTCTTGCGGTGAGGGTACATACACTGCTTCTAGGAGGAACCGAAACGTCCTCCATGGCCCGGGGAAGTAGCTCCAGATGACATTCGACTTTGACGGCGATGCCGGATGGTGGATAGCCGTGGCCGTCCTGGCGTTGGTCGCCCTGGTCCTGGCCGCCGTTGCCTATACGGCCTACCGGGGCATGCGTCGGCAGAGGGACGAGGCGCGCACCAGGCTGGATGACGCCCTCGAGGAACTGGCCGAATCCCAGCGGGAACTGGAGAGTGTTCGGAGGGACCGTGACCTGGCGCTGAAGGAACTGGAGGAGGCGCGGGTGGACTGGCAGGCCGCCATCCGGGAGTTCACGCCGAGACTCAGAGAACAGGCGGGGAAGATCTCCGAGGTGATCGAGGGATTGGCCCGCTGGCAGGAGGACCGCCGGAAACTGGGCCTGGGAGGCGGATGGGAGTTGAGAGCCGAAGCCGTCATGAAGGCATCCCAGGAGGACCGGGAGAAACTGCAGGAAGCCCTGGCCAACTTCCGGAGAGCAGCCAACACCAGCTTCGGCGCCCTGCGACGACTGGTCGAACCCAAGGGCAATCGAGGCGGCGAGGACGCCGAAGAGGAGAGTTCCCCGGCCCGATAGCCACATGTGCCCGGTCTTTCAGTCGATCAGGATGGTCCGTCTCCAAGGGTGAGAGGCGGAGTGCCGGAAGAACCGACCCTCCACAGGCCGCACCTGATCGGTGCCACAAGTTTGTGGATGCGGTCACAGTAAATGTCACCCTCCACAAACTACGGTATACGGTGGGACGAGATCGAGTACCTAGAGTTCACCGAAGCTACGGGGTGAGGATCGAACTATGAAGGGTAAGAAACGCAGAACGCAAAGGCGCGAGTGGATAGGACGGGGGGGTTACACAACAGATAAAGTCGCTTCGGTGTCGAAGGTGCCGAAAGGACCAGGACCAGGAGCCAGACCCTCCAAGAACTCCAAGAAGAAATAGGTTCAACGGGGTGGGCCATTCCTGGACTGGACGTCTTGAATTCTCGCGAAAACTGCTTATGTCCGCTTCCCCTTCGGGCCCATCCCCCGCCTCCACCACCTGCTAGGAAAGTCGCGAAATCCAAAGTAGCTACGGGACCGATCGTGACTCCTGACCTCTGGAATCCTGGCCCGGCGAGCTCTGGTCCGGGCTGAGGTGTTTGTGCAGCCCTGACAATATGTTTCGGCCTTGGGACAGAGTCAAGGCCCAGCCAGGAGATCTTTTGCCAGCTTCCGGCCGGGAGTGGGGTACCCCGTCAGAGGGATCCGGCATGGTAGGCGCCCACTCCCCGTCCCGCCGGTGCGCGAATCGCTTCAACCGTCAGCGGGGTAGGATGGCACAGGTGACGTTACGTACCCTGTCGTCAGGCATCTGCTGCCTGAAAGTCCACACCGCAAGCCGGGCCCGCTTCATGAGGCCCAAGGTCGGGACGGGTTGAGGACAGGGAGGTTCTAGTAGTGGAGGTCGCCCCACCGGGCCTCAAGGGATTGGCGGTGTCCGACACCGAACTGGGAGATGTTCGCGGCGACGAGGGGTTTTTTCACTACCGCCAGTACGACGCTGTGCATCTGGCCCGGACCCGCAGCTTCGAGGACGTGTGGACACTTCAGTTCAGTGGTGAACTTCCTCCCGCGGTCCCGAGGGTCAATCCCGGTCCGATGCGAGAACTCCCCACCGAAGCCGCCCGGGTGGTGGATGCGGCCAGCGCCCAGATGGACGACCCCATGGCGGTGCTGAGAGTGGGGTTGCTGGCGGTGGGCGCGGTGGAGGGCCGCGGTCCCCTGCTGGACCGGTCGGCGGCCCAGCGACGTGACGACGCGGTGCGGCTTGCGGCGGTGGTCCCCACCATCCTGGCCCGCCACCACCGGCGCCGGGGAGGTCTCGAGCCTGTTCCTCCGGATGCGGGAATCTCCCATGCGGCCGACTACCTGCGGATGAGCACCGGCGGGACAGCCGGAGCCGAGGCGGTCCGGGCGGTGGAGCAGTACCTGGTAGTAACCCTCGATCACGGGTTCAACGTCTCCACCTTCGCCAGCCGGGTGGTGGCCAGCACCGGCGCCGACATGGCCGGTGCGCTGGTGGCCGGCCTGGGAGCTCTGAGCGGCCCGCTCCACGGGGGAGCGCCCAGCCGGGTGATCGAGATGATCGAAGACATTCTAACCCCCGCCCGAGCCGCTACCTGGGTGTCGGAGCGCTTGGCCGAGGGGCACAAGATCATGGGATTCGGACACGCCGTCTACCGGGTGCGGGACCCCCGGGGGGTGGTACTCCGCGCCGCCGCCGAGACCCTGGGAGGAGACCTGGTGGAGCGCGCTGCCGGGATCGAAGAGGAGATACTTTCGGTGCTGGCCGATTGGAAACCCGGGGTGCGCATCCTCACCAACGTCGAGTACTGGGCCTCGGTGGCCCTGGAGTTGGCCGGGGTCCCCCGCCAGATGTTCACCCCCACCTTCGCCGTCAGCCGCTCGATCGGCTGGGCCGCTCACATCCTGGAGCAGGCCGAGAAAGGAAAGCTCCTGCGTCCCGCCGCCCGTTACATCGGTCCCGACCCGGACCGCTCCTAGCCCTCCATCCCTCTTACCGAGGCAGAGAAGGCGGGCTCTCTCAGGAGTTGGCCACCCGATAGGGCAAGGTGGCTTCGGCGAAGCCTTCGGGGGTGCGCTGGGGTCTTCCTTCCGGGTCGGTGAAGGCCGCTTTGATCTCGATGGTGGCTACCGGTTCGGAACCCACCTCGGCTCTCTGGGACCATCGGGTTGAGGCCCGTCGCACCTCCCTGACCCGGGTGGTGACCCGGATCTCGTCGCCGAGGCGCGCCGGAGCGTAATAGCGGACATTCGCCTCCACCAGCACTATCTGGAGACCCATCTCCGCCAGGCGGGCCATCGAGAAGCCCAACTCCTCCAGGAGGTCCACCCTGGCCATCTCGAAGTAACTCAGATAGCGGGCGTGGTTGACGTGGTTGTAGGGGTCGAGATCGGAAAAGCGCGCCCGCACCACACTCTCATAGGCCATATCGGAAGGCTAGTGAGATGCTTTTTGACTAACTCCCCGACCTCTTTAGCCTTTGGGGGTCAGTGGCACAGATCGCCCGCTTCCCCCTGATTCGCCTCCTCTACTTCATCCTGGGGCTGATCTGTCTTGGGTTCGTGTTCCTGAGTTGGCTGCCGGGGATCCCCACCGCCGACTTCGTGGTCCTGGCGCTGTTCTTCTTCGCCCGCTCCTCCAAGCGTTTCGAGATGTGGCTCCGCAACCACCCCGTGTTCGGGAAGATCATCAAGAGCTACCAGGGTGGACTCACCGTCCGCGCGAAAACCATCGCCCTGTTGGGCATCACCGCCTCTATCGGTGTCTCTGCGGTCCTGCTGACCAGCGACACCACCCTCCGGGTGATACTGGTGGCCGTGGCGGCGGTGGCCTGGTGGTACGTGCTCACCCGCCCCACCAAACCGCTTCGAGCCCGCGCCTGATCCGTCGGCCCGTCCCTAGGCGGGAGTCCCGAAGAACTCCGACGCAATCTGTTCGGCCGTCTCGTACTGTTCGGGACGAGGGTGGGTGAGGGTGAACTCGTTCGCCCCCGCCTCTGCGTACCGCCCCACCACCTCGGTAAAGGCGCCGAGGCTCGACCAGATGTCCGGCAGGCCCTGGGGGGCGGTGGTGAAGGCCTCGAGGTGGACCGAACGGCTTATCTCGGCGGGACCCCTCCCGATCCTCTCGCACTCGGCGTCCAGGATCCGGTTGCGCTCGGCTATCTCCTCCACCGTCCCGAACGAGTTCCAGCGGTCCGCAAACCGAGCACAGATCCCCAGCATCCGGGGACCGTGGGCGGCCACCGTGAACGGCGGACGGGGCCGCTGCACGGGCCGGGGACGGAGCCGGGCCCCCGACAACCGGTAATGCCGGCCCTCATGGGAGACCGTGTCCCCCCGTAGCAGGAGGTCGATGATCTCCATCGCCTCGGAGAACCGGTCCACCCGCACCCCCGGCTCGAAGAGGGGAATCCCGAACCGGCGGTGCTCCTCCTCGAACCACCCACAGCCGATTCCCAGTTCCAAGCGGCCCCCGGAGATGTGATCGACGGTGATGGCCTGCTGGGCCAGGAGCGCCGGATGACGGAGGACGTTGCTGCTCACCAGCGCTCCCACCCGAATCCGGGAGGTCTCGGAGGCCATGGCGGCCAGGAGGGTCCATCCCTCGAAAAGGGGGGCGTTCGGGTCCAGGGAGCGGAGGAGATGGTCGCAGTGCCAGATGCTGTCGAACCCCAACTGCTCGAAGTACCGCCACTTCTTCACCAGAACCGGATAGGGATCAGACTGGACCACGGTGACGCCGAACTTCAGTCCTTCCATCAATCCCAAGACTCCGATCCGGTCAACCCGGGCGGCCGCCCGGCGTATCGGGCGGTCCTACTTCAAACACTGTGCCCGATGGCCTCTGTGAGGATGGCGTCGGCCGTGGCCTGCTGGCCGGGGCGGGGCTGGTTGATGACGAACTCGCCCATCCCTGCTTCCGTGTACCTGCCCACCACCTCGGAGAAGACGCCGGCACTCGTCCACACGTCCGGCAATCCCCGTGCGGCTGGGTCGGCGGCGTTCATGAAAACCGAGCGGATGATCCCGGCGGGGTCCCTCCCGATCCTCTCGCACTCTTCGTCGAGGATGCGGTTTCGCTCGGCCATATCTTCGGGCGAGCCAATGGAGTTCCACCGGTCGGCGTAGCGGGCACAGATGCGGAGCATCCGGGGACGGTGGGCGGCCAGGGTGAGCGGCGGGCGGGGCAACTGGACCGGATAGGGGCGAAGCTTGGCCTCCGACAACTGGTAGTGCTCGCCTTCGTAGGTGACGGTCTCTCCCCGCAGCAGGCGGTCGATGATCTCGATCGCCTCGGAGAACCGGTCCACCCGCACCCCGGGCTCCAGCAGAGGTATCCGGAACCGGCGGTGCTCCTCCTCAAACCATCCACATCCCACTCCCATCTCGAGGCGCCCGCCCGAGATGTGATCGACGGTGATGGCCTGCTGGGCCAGGAGCGCCGGATGGCGGAGGAGGTTGCTGGAGACCAGCGCCCCCATCCGGATCCGGGAGGTCTCGGAGGCCAGGGCGGCCAGGGTGGTCCAACCCTCGAACATGGGAGCGGTGGGATCGGTGGGACGGAGGAAGTGGTCGGGATTCCAGATGGTCTCGATCCCCAACTCCTCGTAATGGCGCCACTTCCGCACCAACACCGGGTACGGGTCGCCCTGGGCGAGGAATATCCCGAACCGGGGCGCGGTCATCGGACAGCCTCCTCCAATGTCGTCACCGGGGTCCTGCGGGGGATGGGGTTCTCACCCGCCACCCGGGCCGCGGCGCTCCGGACGGTCGGAGCGGGGGCCCTCAGAGGACCTCCGAGGCGATCCGTTCGGCAGTCTGGTACTGCTCGGGTTGGGGTTGGTCGATGATGAACTCCTCCACTCCCGCTTCCCGGTACGTGCCCGCCACCTCACCGAACGCCTCCACGCTCGACCACGGGTTCGGAAATCCCCCCGCAACCAGTTTGGGGACGGACACCCGCATGGAGCGGAGTATTTCTTTCGGATCCCTCCCGATCTTCTCACATGCCTCGTCGAGGAGCAGGTTCCGCTCGGCCATCTCCTCGGGCGTGCCGCTGGAGTTCCACCGGTCGGCATAGCGGGCGCAGATGCGGATCATCCGGGGCTGGTGGGCAGCCAGGGTGAGGGGCGGGCGCGGCCACTGGACCGGGTAGGGGCGAAGCTTGGCCTCCGACAATCGGTAGTGCTCGCCATCGTAGGAGACCGTCTCCCCCCGGAGGAGGGGATCGATGATCTCCAGGGCCTCGGAGAAGCGGTCCACCCTCGGCCCGGGCTCGAAGAGGGGGATCCCGAACCGTTCGTGCTCCTCCTCGTACCACCCGCAGCCGACCCCCACCTCCACGCGTCCCTGCGACACATGGTCGACGGTGATTGCCTCCTGGGCCAGGAGGGCGGGATGCCGGAGCACATTGCTGCTCACCAGCACCCCCAGGCGGATCCGGGTGGTCTCGGCCGCCAGGGCGGACAGGACGGTCCATCCCTCGTATAGGGGAACGGTCGAATCGCCGGTGAACAGCAAATGGTCACAGTGCCAGACGCTCTCGAACCCCAACTCCTCGAAGTACCGCCACTTTCGCACCAACACCGGGTAGGGCTCGTACTGCATGGCGGAAATCCCGACTCTGAAGCCCTTCATCACTCCATTACCTCCACTCTCTTCATGGACGCCTCTGACTCGGCCCGAAGAACCGGGAAGCGATCCGCTCGACTGTCTTGTACTGGTCGGGGCGGGGCTGGTCCATGATGATCTCGTCCGCTCCGGCCTCTGTGAGTTTGCCCATGACCTCCGAGAATGCGCCGGGGCTCGACCAGAGGTCGGGCAGGCCCCGGCAGGTCGGGTTGGAGGGTCCCGCCCGGAAGGATCGAATGACCTCTCGGGGGTCCCGGCCTAACCTCTCGCACTCGGCGTCGAGGAACCGGCTCCGCTCGCCCATCTCCTCCAGGGTCCCCGACGAGGTCCACCGGTCCGCAAAGCGTGCGGCGATCCTCATCATGCGGGGCTGGTGGGCGGCGAGGGTGAAGGGCGGGCGGGGCGACTGCACGGGACGGGGCCGGAGCCGGGCCTCCGACAACTGGTAGTGCCGGCCCTCATAGGAGACGGTCTCCCCGCGCATGAGCGGGTCGATGATCTCCATCGCCTCGGAGAAGCGATCCACCCTCGGCCCGGGCTCGAAGAGGGGGATCCCGAACCGTTCGTGCTCTTCCTCGAACCACCCGCAGCCGATGCCGAACTCGAGCCGGCCTTCCGAGACGTGATCGACGGTGATGGCCTCCTGGGCCAGGAGAGCCGGATGTCGGAGCACATTGCTGGTCACCAGCGTCCCCATCCGGATCCGGGAGGTCTCGGCGGCGATGGCGGCCAGGAGGGTCCACCCTTCGAAGAGGGGATAGGTGGGATTGTTGGGACGCAGGAGGTGATCGCAGTGCCAGATGCTGTCGAACCCCAGTTCGTCGAAGTACCGCCACTTCTTCACCAGCACCCCATAGGGGTCGGACGGAGTCACGGTGAGCCCAAACGTGACGGCTTTCACCCGTGCGCTCCCGTTCTCCTCGCGTTCCGGCCCGCCGGGCGGTCCCGCATCAACGGCTCGGCTCGATGACCTGGGAGGCGATCCGCTCGACGGTCTTGTACTGCTCGGGCCGGGGTTCGACAAAGAGGAACTCGTTCACCCCCGCCTCGGCGTAGCGCCCCACCACCTCTGTGAAGGCGTCGGAGCTCGACCACATGTCGGGCAGGCCCTGGGGCCCCAGGGTGGAGTTCCCTCCCAGGTAGGAACGGACTATCTCCGAAGGGTCCCTCCCGATCCTCCGGCAGGCCTCGTCGACCTGGAGATTGCGTTTGGTGAGTTCCTCCACCGTCCCGGTGGAATTCCAGGAGTCGGCGTAGCGGGCGCAGATCCCGAGCATGCGAGGCTTGTGGCCGGCCAGCATGAACGGCGGGCGGGGCGACTGCAGGGGTCGGGGGCGGAGCCGGGCCTCGCTCAGTTGGTAGTGCCGGCCCTCATAGGAGACGGTCTCCCCGCGCATCAGGGGGTCGATTATCTCCATGGCCTCTTCGAAGCGGTCGACCCGCTCCTTGGGTTCGTACAGGGGGATGTTGAACCACTCGTGCTCCAACTCGTACCACCCCGCGCCCACCCCGAAGTCCAACCGCCCCTCGGAGACGTGATCGAGGGTGATGGCCTGCTGGGCCAGGAGGGCGGGGTGGCGGAAGGTGTTGCTGGAGACCAGCACCCCCACCCTGATCCGCGAGGTCTCCGCCGCCAGTGCGGCCAGCACGGTCCAACCCTCGAAGAACGGCTTGTCGGGATGGCCGGGATTGTGAAAGTGGTCGCAGGGCCAGATGCTGTCGAACCCCAGTTCCTCGAAGTACCGCCAGTTGTCCAGCAGCACCTGATACGGCTTCCACTGGGGGGTGTAAACACCGAACCTGAATCCCTTCACAACGCCATCACCTCGACTCTCATCAGCAACCGACTGGTCCGATGCCCAAACATAACACGGGCAGACGCTCCCGACACCCCCGACGGGGGGTAGCCATCAACGCCGGTTGAGTCAACGACCCGGCTCGATCACCTCAGAGACGATCCGCTCGGCCGTCTTGAACTGCTCGGGGCGGGGCTGGTCCATGATGAACTCGTTCACCCCCGCCTCGGCGTAGCGCCCCACCACTTCACTGAACGCGTCGGGGCTCGACCAGGCGTCGGGCAGGCCCTGGGCGGCCATGTTGGACGCCCACCCGTAGAAGGAGCGGATTATCTCGGCCGGGTCCCTCCCGATCCGCTCGCAGGCCTCGTCGAGGAGGCGGTTGCGCTCGGCCATCTCCTCCACCGTCCCGAAGGAGTTCCACCGGTCGGCATAGCGGGCGCAGATGGCCAGCATGCGGGGGCGGTGGGCGCCCAGGGTGAGCGGCGGGCGGGGAGACTGGACCGGACGCGGGCGGAGCCGGGCGCCCCGGAGTTGGTAGTACTCACCGTCGAAGGTGACTTCCTGTCCGCGGAGGAGGGAGTCGATGATCTCCACGGCTTCCGAGAAGCTCCCGACGAGCGTCGGCGGGTCGCCGAAGGGGATCCCGAACCGCTCGTGCTCCTCCACGAACCATCCGGCGCCGAAGCCGAGTTCCAGGCGGCCCTCCGAGATGTGGTCGATGGTGAGGGCCTCCTGGGCCAGCAGGGCCGGGTGGCGGAAGGTGTTGCTGCCCACCAGCACCCCCACCCTGATCCGGGAGGTCTCGGCGGCCAGGGCGGCCAGGAGGGTCCACCCCTCGAAGTAGGGATCAGAGGTGTTGGAGGGCCGGAGGAAGTGGTCGCAGTCCCAGATGCTGTCGAAGCCCAGTTCCTCGAAATACCGCCACCGCTCCGCCATGACCGGATAGGGCTCGGCCTGATCGGTGCAGATCCCATAGAGGATGTTTCCCTCCCCCATTACGTCACCGACAGCGCCATACCCGGAGAGCTTACCCCGAGAGGTTGAAGTCAGATGTTGGCCGACAGCACCACTAGGGCAATCACGCCGGCCACGCCGAAGATGACATAGACCACTCGCGAGGCCACGTTGGTGTCGCCGAACTTTCCTGCGGTGGTGATGGCCGCCACCAGGTCGAGACCGAACAAGCCGATCAAGCCCCAGTTGATGGCGCCGATCGCCGCCACCACAATCGCCAGACCCTCCATACCCAACTCCTTTCTTGCCTTCGACGGGCCGCTCGGCCCGTAAACCAAGCTAGTTGTCCCGCCGGAAAAACGCCGCGTTGTCGGCCACCCAACCGCCGCCGTGGCGCCCTGCATCGGGTCATCACCCGGGCACCCGGGGCGGGAGACCATTATTAAACGTAATGCCGGACCAGCCCTCCGTCGCCAACCGCCCACCTCGGACCCCGATCCTGTTCGGCGTCTCCGGTCCCCCGCCGCCCGACGAAGGCGAGGACGGGGCGTTCCTGGACGACCTGGCTTCCCGGGGCGTCCGGTCCTATGAACTCTCCTTCGTGAAAGGGTTCCCCTGGAAGGAGACCCGGTGCGCCCGGTTCGGCGCCGAGGCGGCGGCGAGGGGCTTCCGGCTCTCGGTCCACGCTCCGTACTTCGCGGTGCTGACCACCGAGGAGCCCGACAAGTCCCGGATGTGCCTCTCGGCCCTGGAGCACACCATGAAGCTGGGACAGGAACTGGAGGCGCCCGTGGTGGTCGCCCACTCCGGTCATCTGAAGGGACGGGCTCCCGGGCAGGTGATGGACCTGATCCGGAGCCGCCTGGACGCCCTGGCCCCCAAGGTGGCCGACCTGGGCGTGGGCCTCGGGCTGGAGACCGCCGGACGCGAGGGGGCCTTCGGGACGCTGGGCGACATCGCCCTCCTGGCCGCGGAGTTCCCCTTCGTCAGGCCGGTGGTCGACTGGGCGCACCTGCACGCCCTGTCGGGAGGAGGGCTGGTGGACACCGAGCGGTTCAAGACGGTGCTGTCCTTTCTGCGAGACTCATTCCCGGCCTGGATGCTGTCTCCCCTCCACACCCAGTTCACCGACAACCGGTTCGGACCCTCAGGCGAGATCAGTCACGTTCGGTACGGCGAGGGGACGCTTCGCGTGGGGCCCCTGGTGGAGGCTGCGTACGAGTCGGGCGTTTCGATGGTGGTGATCTCCGAGGCCCGGGAGTGGGAGAGCCACGTCGCCATCGGCCGGGAGGTGGCGACCACGGTCCGCCGCCTGGAGCAGGTCCGGGAGAGGGGCGGCCCCAGCGCCGCCTCGGGGGCGGTGTCCTTTCCCGACCCGGTGCCGGTGGCCCCCACCGAGGACCGGCACCGGCCCCTGAAGGCCTCCCTCCCCCTTCGCCTCTCCAACCTGGCCAAGCCCTTCTTCCCCGAGGGCTACACCAAGGGCGACCTGATCAGCTACTACGCCTCGGTGGCGGGGACCCTTCTCCCCCACCTCCGGGACCGGCCCCTGTCCATGTCCCGATATCCCGACGGGATCGAGGGGCCGTCCTTCTATGAGAAGCGGGCTCCGGGGCACCAGCCCCAGTGGATGAGAAAGCTCCCGGTGGACTCCCACTCCATGGGCGGGGAGATCGAGTTTCTCTGCGCGGACCATCCCGAGTCGCTGATGTGGTTCGCCAACATGGGCTGTGTGGAGACCCACCCCTTCCACTCCCGCCATCCCGACCTCGACCATCCCGACTGGGCGGTGTTCGACTTCGACCCGGCCCCCGGCGCGTCGTGGTCGCAGGTGGTGGCGGGCGCCCGGCTGTGCGGGATGGCGCTGGAGCGGCTCGGGCTGCGCTCCTACCCCAAGCTGTCGGGAAGCCGCGGCATGCACGTGTACGTGCCGCTCCGGCCGGTGCACGGCTACGGGAGGGTGCGGAGGTTCGTGGGGGCGGTGGCCC
>JAPPKR010000081.1 GCA_028819835.1 bacterium
CGCCCAGACCCGTGGTGTATGCGAAGTTGTCCACCTGGTCATAGATGGAGACCCAACAGACCAAGTCGATCAAGACGATCCGCTCCACCTCGCTGTAGGCGGCGATACGCTCGGATTCGGTCTGTGCCGTGGCGCCGATGGTCGCCAGTTCATCCAACCGGTCGCTGGTGCAGGCCTTCACCAATCCGGCGGAGGTGAAGGTGGTCCGCATAAAGACATCCTCGTGCGGATAGCGAACGTCGAATGGCAACTGGTGAGTACCGCCCAGTTGATTGGTGAACAAGGCAACGATGAACTCCCCCGGCTCAAGAGCCCGAGCCTCCAAAGGCAGTCCCACCGCCTCCAACATTCCTACCACTGCTTCTCCCATGTCCTTGTCGCTGATGTAGCGACCGACTGTGTAGTTGATCGGAATCGGCGGTATTTCGCCCTCGGCCTGAACTTCGGCGACCAATTCCCTTGCCCGGTCCGGGTCGTACGGGTAATAGTCGTCGGCATGTCTACCGGTGCTGGAGAAGAAGTTGTGGAAGGCGTTGGGGTTGGCTATGCCGCCCCTTCCCTCCAGCACTCCTCCCACCAGGGCTTCCCGATCTATAGCATGGGCGATTGCCTGGCGGAGGCGGATGTCATCCATCGGCGGAGCGTGGATATTCATGCCCATGAAGAACTTGTTTCCCCCAGGCGCGGCGGAGAGAACCAGACTGTCGTCCCCCTCGACGTCATCGAAGAGTTGGGGTGACAGGGTGACGATCATGTCGGCGTCGCCGGTTTGCAAGAGCGCCAGACGAGTGTTGGCGTCAGGAGCCCATGTCCATTCCACACCATCGAGTGTGGGAGCGCCGTTCCAATAGTCCTGGTTGGCCGAAGCGCTGATCATCTCCCCCGGGACCCACTCCTCGAACACCAGCGGACCAGTGCCGACCGGCGCCAGACCGAAGTCCTCGGCGCCCACTTCCGCCAGGTAGGCGGGTGGGAAAACAAAGGTCTCGGTAAGCAGGGCCGGAAGCAACCCGACACCCGTCTCCGTGGTAGTGATGATCTCAAATGTTGTGTCGTCGATGGCTTGGGCGTCGGCGATCAGGGTGAAATAGACCCGCAGCCCGCCGGTGTCGCGGTTAGCGCGCACCGAGGCGGCCGCCGCTTCAGCGTTGAACGGCTCACCGTTGTGGAACGAGACGCCTTCCCGCACCGTGAACCGCCAAGTGAGGCCGTCCACCTGCTCGTAGGCAGTGATCAGGCCACTTGGCTCCGGATGGTTGTTCACATCCTTCTCCATGAGAACATCGATGATTCCCCGCGAGATTTGCTGTGCGAAGCGCGATGTGGCAATGGATGGATTGAGAGACTTAGGTTCGGTTCCGATCACCATCCGCAGAATGCCCCCCTCCACCCTGGTGGGTCCTGCCTGCGTGGTCTCGGTCACCTCCTCTTCCATCTCCTCCTCTTCCTCTTCCATCTCCTCCATTTCCTCCTCTTCCATCTCCGGCGCCGCCGTGGTGGTCGTGGCGCGGGTGGTTGCAGTGGTGGTTTCGGGAGTGGGTTCGGCTGCCGCGGTGGTGGCGGTGGTTGTGTCCGGCTGGGCGGCAGCGGTGGTGACCGACTCTTCCTCGTCATCACCGCAGGCGGCCACCAGCAAGGCCAGGGTGGCCAGGACCGCTATCAGCTTCACGCGTGACATACGGCGGTTTTTCAACCTCATCGTCTTCTCCTTATTTGGCTGTGTATCTACCTGTCAACCAGGTGACGGAAATGCGTCACACAGCGGCCGGTATCAATCATCCCTAGCTTATAACCCAAATCTTGGTCAGGGCTGGCGGGTGGCTATCGTCTTCTGGGCGTGGGCATCGTTTTGCCGGGCCAACCCACCGCATAGGTGAACTCTCCCGGCTGCACAATGGCCGGCCGGGCCGGCGCCAACATAAGGAGAGGCTCTTCGGTGACTGTGAACTCCCTCATCGGTCCAGGCCCCCACAACTCGAATCCCGCACCCATCCCGGCTCGTGACCCGATCTCGTCAACCATGAACTCCTCTATGCGCTCTCCCGTCACAAGATCCGTTATCCATCCCACCGGACCAACCTCTGCCCTGATACCCACTTGGGACGGTCCGTATCGCCCGTCGAGCGCTCCGGCGTGAGAGGCCAAGAACACTTTCACTTGATCCAGAATCGCCACCTGATCGGGGCCGGTTGGCTGGGAGTCGAGGTGACCCCGGTATCGCAGGGTATTCAGGCACCCCTCCACGCCCAGAGTGGGGTCGTTTGACTCCCCCCCTCCGAACTCGGCCAGGAAAGAGGACCCCCCAGCGGCCGTCACCGCCTGGCTGAGTTGACCGGGGACATGCCTGTTGATCACCACCGGCAGATAGCCGAAGGAGGCGCTCAGATCCAGATCACCATAGTCGTAGGTGTAATGCAGTCCCCGGCCGGGGGTCCCGGAGTGAAGATCAACGACACAGTCGGCTTCCTCCAATAGCGCCGACATCAGGGCATGCGCCATTTGGTCGGATAGAAACCCGGCAGGTCGACCGGGAAACCGCCGGTTGAGCTGCATGCCATCAGGGTTGTCCCGGGTTCCGGCGGCCAGACCGAATAGGTTGGAAGCCGGAACCAGGGTCACAGTCCCGGCAAGGTCTGAACCGAGCAGGCGGCGCCGAAGTTCGTGAACCGCCAGAACCGCCAAGGGTTTGTCTCCCAACAGGCCCGCGGCGATGGCGGTGGCCGGCCCGGGCCGGGAACCGACCAACCGGTGAAACCGGATCTTCCAGGTGCCACCGTCCATCTTGCGGGCACCCGTGTCAACCTCATACATCGTTTCGCTTACGCTCATTTATCTGCTCCCTGTAATAGGTGTTCTGTAGCCGGAGTTAGCGAAAGAATCTGACCTCCCCGCGGTGCTTCTCAAGTGAACCGGGGGATTATGTCGCGGCCGATGCGCTCTATCACCCGCAGGGTGTCATGTGGGGACGGACCGCTCTGGAAGCGCAGGCGAAGCACTATCTCTTCTGGTTGGATGTTCTCAATCCAGCCTTGGAGCAGTTCCAGCCATGTATCTACCGATCCGACCACGAACCGGTCCTCCAGCAGATGGTGCAACGCCAGTTCCTCTTTGCGGTCGATTTCTCTTAGCCACGGATCGACGCCCACGTCGTAAGGCTTGCCCTCTCCGGTCTCCAGGCTCTTCCATCCACCCTCCATCCGCGGGAAGTACTCGGCATGGGCGTGGAGCACGTGCGGACCGTACTCGGCCCGGGCCTGCTCATCGGTGTCGGCTAGCCAGGCCTCTCTCAACAATCCGATGCGCGGTTCCTTCCCGTGCTTTCTGCATTCCTCCCGATATATCTCGGCCAACTCGGCCACCACCTTACCGGTGCGCATCGGGTCGGGCAACCACCCATCGGCCAGGCGGGCGGTTCTTCGTACTCCCTCCTTGGCCCAGGATCCGACCCAAACTTCCGGCATGTGGGGACCCATAGCCGGATCGAGGGCCGGCACGGGCCCTCTCCCCACGTCGATGTTGATCTCTCCGTTTCGGAAGGCGTTAATGAGACGGAGGCCTTCCTCCATGTCCCGACCCCGGTGGGATAGTTTCTTACCGAACATCTCGAAAGCATGCTCGTTGTAGCCCGCACCCACCCCCAGCCGGAACCTGCCCGGGTATAGAGAGTTGAGAACCGTGGCGTCCTGAATCACCTGATAGGGATCCCGCAACGGCAGTTGCACAACGGTGACCGCGAATTTCAACCGTGTGGTCGCTTGCAAAGCCGAGGCAGCCAGAACGTGGGGGCTCGTCGTGTAGGCCGTCACGCCGATCCTTCTCTCCCCGACCACCACCGAGTAGAAACCTGCCCGCTCGGCCGCTTGGCACTCCGATATAAACGAGTCGAAATCGAACTCGTAACGTCCGTTGACTATCCGCTGCAACGGTACGGCCAGGCTGAAACGCATTCCTTCTCCAGCCTAACGCTCGGAAGTTGTCAGCTTCAGGTCAACTCCCCCCGGATACAACTTCAAAGGTGACGGGCAATTGCTCCAGCAGCATGAACTGAAAGTGAGGTCGGCGTCGGAACTGGGTGGCCGCCAGATGGATCGGGTCGAAGCGCCGGAGCAGCTCGCCGATCGCTATCTGCGCCTCCAAGCGAGCCAGGGGAGCGCCCAAGCAGAGGTGGCGTCCCCCTCCGAAAGAGAGGTGCTTGATGTCGGGGCGCCGGATGTCGATCCGGTCGGGATGCTCGTAGAGGTCAGGATCCCGATTGGCGGCCGCGATCAACGCCAGGACCCGCTCGCCGGGCGCCACCCTCTCTCCGTCCACTTCCCATTCGGTGGTCAGATAGCGATAGTGGGCATGGACCGGGGACTCCCAGCGTAGGAACTCCTCCACTGCGTTGGGCACGAGTTCCGGATGTGACCTCAACAGAGCCATCTGATCGGGATTCTGCAGCAACCCCAGCACCATGGAACCGATCAGCCCCATGGTGGTCTCGAACCCGGCGGTGATCAGTCCCCGCAGGGTAGCGATCAACTCGTCCCGCGATAGTCGGTCGCCCGCCTCCTCCAATGCCACCAGATGCGAGGTGAGATTGTCGGTGGGGGATTCCCTGTGACGATCCACCAAGGCGCCCAGATACTCGATGAAGTTGGCGCAGGCGCGGTGGCACAACTCGATGCCCTCTTCGTCATTGGCGTCGGGAACGAACATCCGCAGCAGATCGGGAGTCCACTCCATAAGCAGGTCCCAGTCGCTGTCGGGTATGCCCAGCAGCCCGCAGATAACCCGCATGGGGACCACCATGGCGAACTCCGACATCACCTCCATCTCGCCCCGGGGCTCCACTGCGCCCAGCGCCTCTGTGACGATCTGTTCCACTACCGGACGGAAGCGGGCCGTGGCGCGGGGAGTGAATGCCGGGGAGAGAAGGCGACGCAGGCGAGTGTGGTCGGGAGGGTCGGACATGGAGATGCTATGCGCCCACATCCGGGCCGCCGGGCCGTCACGGATCGCCGCGGGGATCTCCCCCCCGGGAGGTCTCATCCTAGAGGTCGGACTTCCCAGAACCGTAGAGGCATCGCGGAACCGGCTCACGACCCGGGCGCCACCGTCCCCCAGGGTGGCGCGGCCAACCGGGCACTGTTGTTGAAGGCGCTTATACACCGGGTAGGGGTCGGCCAGAAAGCCCGAGTCAGTGGGATCGTAGATGATTGCCGGCTCGGTGTCCCCGTTACCGGCTGAGCCCTGGTGCATGGTTCTCTCCCCGGAGTTAGTCCTCGCTCATTGCCCGGAGTTCCCGTTTGAGAATCTTCCCCTGCGTATCGATGGGAAGGCTCTCCACCAGATGCACCGCCTTGGGAACCTTGTAACCCGCCAGAGATTGCTTGCAGTGGGCGATAACCGCCTCCTCATCCACCTCGGCGCCGGGCTGGGTCACTGCGAAGGCCGTAACCGCCTCCGACCAGTACTCGTCGGGAACTCCCACGACCGCGACCTGCAGAATCCCCGGATAGCTGTAGAGCACCCGCTCGACTTCCTGGCTGGAGACGTTCATACCGCCGCTCTTGATCATGTCCTTCTTGCGATCGAAAAAGAACAGGTTCCCGTCGTCGTCGATTCTCACCAGGTCGCCGGTCCGGAGCCACCCGTCCCGGAACGCCTCGGCGGTCTTCTCCGGGTCGTCGTAGTAGCCGACCATCGCCGAGGGAGACCGACAGGCCAACTCGCCGATCTCGGCGGGCTGATCGTTCTCGTCGAACACTGCAATCTCCAGTTGAGGAACCGGCTTCCCTATCCAGGTAGGATCACCGCCAGGAACCTCATCCAGGCTTCGGAACCAGCCCACCGAGCCCAACTGGGTGAGTTCGGACTGGCCCCAATAGGTGGCCCACAGCACATCGGGGTTGGCCTTGGTCCACCCGTCCAGCATGGCTTGGGGAACCGTGCCTCCGTAGGTGATGCATCGGCGCAGGCTTGAGAAGTCGTAGTCCTCGAACCCCTCCACCTGGGTCATGGCCAGGTAGAACGTCGGCGTCTGGGCCATGATGGTGACCTTTTCGTCTGACATCATGGCGGCCGCCTTGGGAGGATCAACCGCGTGAACCAACACCAACGTGGCGCCCAGCAGGGTGAGGGTGGTCATGCTTCCCAGACCCGCGATGGTGAAAAACGGCATCAGGAACAGCCAGATCTCGTCCGGGGCGATCCCCAGGGCCGATTGCCAGGCGGGGGTGGTGGAGATCAGATAGTTGCGATGGGAGATCATCACCCCTTTGGGATAAGCCTCGGTACCGCTGGTGTATTGGATGATGGCCAGGTCGTTTTCTCCCACTTGCGCCTCCGGCTCGGAGGCGTCCCGGTCTTCACCAACCAGCGTGGAGATGCGAGTCCAACCCTCTGGCCCGGCGTCGGAGACAACGTCTGAGACCATGAAGTGTTCCACCCCGGCCAGTTGATCGGCGATGGGAACGAATCGATCCACGAACACCGACTCCACCACTATCACCTTGGGTTGGCAGTGATCAACCTGATAGGTGATCTCCCGGGCTGTAAAAGTGAAGTTGATGCCGGTCAATGCCGCGCCCAGCTTGATGGTGGCGTAGTAAATCGCCACGTAGTCAGGGCTGTTGCGGGACATGATCGCCACCACGTCACCCCTCCCCACTCCCTGCTCGGACAGAGCATGGGCCAGACGGTTGACCATCCGGTTCAGCGACCGGTAGGTGTGCACTTCCCGGTCGCCCTCGGTGGTGTAGAAGATCAGGGCCGGCTTTGAGGGCTGCAGTTTGGCATTTCGCCGCAACTGGTCCCCGATGGTGGCGCGGCCAATGACGGTATCCCGCTGATGGGTACCGGTGTCAACGTTCATCTGGTTCCTCCTTTGCCTCTTTTCTCATGCGGACGTCACATCTCTCTTGCTTCCCCGCCGGGCCTCAACCAGGCGCCGGGCCTGTTCGACAATGTCCGAAAACATGGATCCGGGGGGAAAGGTAGAGACCCCCCGGGCCTCCAGGGCGGACCGGTGCTGGGGCTGGATCGTCCCCCCGAGCATCACCCCGACATCGGGAGCGGAAACATCCAACTTGTCGAGGATCCGCATCACCACCGCCAGACTACCTCCAACGTTAAGGCCGACCAGGTCGACGTCCTCCTGAACAGCCGCCGCCGCTATCTCATCCGCAGTCGCCATCCCCAGGTAGATCACCTCAAAGCCGGCGTCTCGGAGGACATGGACCACCACCGCCGGACCGCGCCAATGGCCGTCAAGGGCCGTCTTGGCAAACAGGACTTTGCCGGGCTGGTCAACGTTCAAAATGAGATCGGCACCTTCCAATCGCCGAACACCTCGCTGAACACATCTCCGAATTCACCCAGGGTGGCCTGAGCAGCCACCGCTTCCATCACCGCCGGCATGATGTTGCCATCTCCGCGGCATGCAGTCTCCAAGTCTCTTAAAGCGGTGGCGGCCGCCCTGCCGTCCCGTTCCCGCCGCACCGACCGCAACCTCTCCATCGACTTCTCCCAAACTCCCTCCACCGGTTCGAATCCGGCCATCTCCCATGGAGTTACATCCTCGACGAAGGCGTTCACCCCAACCATTTTCCTGTCTCCCCCGTTGACCGCATCGGCCAGTTCCAGTTGATTGCCAGCCGCCAGGTCATGGAGCCACCCCTCGTCCAGTACAGCCGCGAACCCGCCTCTGCTCTCGATCTCCTCGAAAATCTCCCAGGCTCTGTTCTCCAACTCGGCGGTGAGTGCCTCCACATAGTGCGACCCGCCCAGAGGGTCCGCTACCGCAGGGATGTTGGTTTCATGATGGATGATCTGTTGGATGCGAAGAGACATCTGATGGGCGTGCTCGGAGGGGATCGACATGGCCTCGTCATAGGTGGCCACCCCCAAGGACTGGGTACCCCCTAACACCGAGGCCATCGCCATGATGGTTCCCCGGGCGATGTTGTTGAGAGGCTGCTGGTAGGCAAGGGCCGATCCGGCGGTGACGATGTGGATCCGAAGCCGGGTGGCGCGGGGGTCCGTGATTCCGTACCGACGCCGCAGCAACTCGACCCACATCTTCCGGGCGGCTCGCATCTTGCAGATGTCCTCGAAGAAATCCATCCCCACCCGCAGGTTTATCCCTCCCACCATGTAGGCCAGGCGTGTCAGGTTCTCGGGCGTCCGCTGGTTGATCTCGTCCAAGTAAACCGCCGCGTTGGCGAACAGGGCGGCGAGTTCCTGGTAGGCGTTCAGTCCGGTGTCGGCCGCGTTGTAGGCGGCAATCGACACAGGGACCCATCGAGGCAGATAGCGTCCGCAGAACTCAATGATGTCGGTGTTGAGGCGGATCCCGGCTTCGGTGGGAATCTGGCGTTTGGGGATGCAGCCCAGGTAGGTGAGGAAGAAGTCGCTCTGCCCGGTGCCGGAAAGCCTGGAA
This sequence comes from bacterium, assembly GCA_028819835.1. The sequence continues at coordinate 8,423 of JAPPKR010000081.1, forward strand.
AGGTCCAGGCCCCGGCGGCGGGCCACCGTCCAGTAGCAACCGAGAGCAAATGGGGCGTGTTGGACCACTGCTCCTCCCGGGTGGGCGTAGTAATGACCAATGTCGATCCCGTCCAGGATCGTCTCGTAGTCCCGGACGCTTTGAATCACCGCACCCGTCTGTCCCACGTCCTCGCGCCTGGCCACCACCTCGGGGTGATCCACGTTGTAGAGATGGTCGGCGGTGTTGCGGTCGTGCTCCATGATGAAGCCGGTTTCACCCTGACTCAAGAGGAACAGGATTCGTTCCCGCTCATCCTCGGGATTGCCATGCCCGCTCAGTTGGAACACCCTCCAGGGTTTGGTCCGGTACATACCCGGATACGCCCCTCGAACGTACGGCGGGACACCGGGCGGTCCCGCTCCGGCTTGCCGGGCCGGGGAAGGAACGTCTTCGGGGCCGTACCAACCTCTGAGCGGGATACCCGAAGCCGTGAAATACCGGTCGGAGTCGCCTTGCTCAGTACTCATGGAGAGGAAGCAACGGTCTGCTGCGCATGGCCTTCATCATATAGACCATCCGCCCTGTTCTGCCGGGCGGAGGCGGGGCCGACGTCCTGTGCCAAATCAGGCACCGTCGATTGTCAGGACCCATCTGGTAGTCACAAAGCCTCACCAGCGGGAAAATGCCTGTCAACCACACGGGCGCGGGTGGCGCGATGACCGGACAGGGCACTTCGCGAACTCATCTAAAATGTGGAGGGATTCGGTCCGGTAGCTGCCCAGGAACCCGATCCGGAAGCTAGGGATCGTTCCGAGAGGACCCATTCGAAATTCCGGAGCGAGTCAACGATGCCGCAGGTCGCAGCCGGTACCCATCCCGGTCAGGCAAGATACCGATTAATGACGTTGGTCAGCCTGATCGCGGCTATTGCGCAGATCATTCTGGGGGGCGTCGTCCGGGTTACCGGTTCGGGGGATGCGTGTCCCGATTGGCCGCTTTGTCACGGGCAGATCATTCCGCCGTTCGACTACCACATCTGGCTTGAGTTCACGCACCGATTGGTGGCAAGTGGGGTGGGACTTCTGGTGCTGGCCTCGCTGGTGCTGGCGTGGCGGCACTTCCGGACATCGAAACCTGTAATCCTTGCCACGAGCGCGAGCATGGTGCTGGTTGTGGCGGCGGCGATCCTCGGTGGACTCACTGTCCTGAGCGAACTCTCCTGGTGGACACGCCTGATCCACCTCGGGTTGGCCGAGTTGACCGTGGCCGCGCTAGCCATTGCCTGGCTGGCCGGTCATCCCGGTGACCAACCGGGCCGTCCGCAGAACCTTCAGAACAAGGCTCCCAGACGGGAACGGATCATGGCGTGGACCGGCCTGGGCGGTCTTTTGGTGGTCATCCTCTACGGTTCATACATGGTGGGGGTCGGGTACGGAGCTATCTGCGCCGGATGGCCGCTTTGCCTGGGGGAGCGCAACGCTGCCGGCACTCCTTTCCTTATCCACATGATCCACCGCTACATGGTGGCAATCGTGGCTGTGCTGGTCTTTCGCGCCTGCATCGCGGCATGGAAACGGGGGGCGGAGCTGGCGCAACTGCGCTGGCTGGCGACACTCACCGCCGGATTCCTAGTGGTCGAGATAGGTGTTGGGGCGTTTACAGCGTGGTTGGGTTCATCCCCCGTCATAGCATCTCTGCACCTGACGTTCGCCACTCTGTCGTGGGTGTCGATGGTGCTGATGATGGCGGTCCACTTCAATCCCGCAACATTCCGGGTGAGGACCATACGAGGGACGACCGCCGGATGATGCGCGCCAGCCATCACGCATCCAGCGTCCTGGGGGACTATGTCGCCCTGACCAAGCCCCGGATCATTTCCTTGCTGCTGATTACTGCGGTGGGCAGCATGTTCCTAGCAGCGGAGGGTTGGCCTGATCCCCTTTTGACCGCCCTGGTGGTGTTGGGTGGCTACCTGGCGGCAGGCGGGGCGAATGCTCTCAATCACAGTCTGGAAAGGGACATCGACCAGAGAATGCAGCGGACCCAGCGTCGCCCGGTGGCCAGCGGTAGGGTTTCACAGCGGCAGGCATTCGTCTTCGGAATAGCTCTCAACCTGGCCGCCTTCGCGGTCCTGGCTCTCTTCGTCAACGTCCTCAGCGCCATACTGGCCATCAGCGGCACTCTCATCTACATATTCGTTTACACCAAGGGCCTCAAGCGGACGACCCCCCAGAACATCGTGATCGGTGGAGCGGCGGGCGCCGTTCCACCGCTGGTGGGGTGGGCGGCCGTGACGGGGACGATTGAACTGCCCGCCGTTTACCTCTTCGTCATCATCTTCCTGTGGACGCCGCCCCACTTCTGGGCTCTCGCCCTGTTGATCAAAGACGACTACGCCCGCGCCGGGATCCCGATGCTGCCCGTGGTCTCCACCCTGGCGGAGACCAAGCGCCAGATCCTGCTCTACACCGTGGTGCTGGTCGTGTTTTCTGCATCCTTCGCCGCCACCGGTGCGGTCGGATGGATCTACCTGATCGGTGCCCTCGCCCTGGGTGGAGGGTTCATCCTCCGGGCAGTACGACTGGCGAGAGACGATGGAATCGAGGGAGCCAAGCCTTTATACGTGTTCTCGATCGCCTACCTGGCGCTTCTGTTCGGTGTCGCCATAGCCGACTCGTTAGTAGATCGTTACTTGATCGGCTGACTCGGCCCCGGCACTAGGTCACCCGGCGGTCGTGGGCAAGGTTGCATCGCTTTTGGTCATGATCTCCTCACTCTCTTCAGACACCCCTGTCGCCGGACTTGATCAAGAAGTCGCGGCGATCTCGGTACAGGGGCGCCCGGTTCAGTACGTAGTCGTCCTTCTCGAGGTCTATGTCCGGGCACTCCGTCATTGTCCAATATTTGTGGTCCCCCAGGAACAGGTATTCACGCTTCTGGTAGAAGAACCAGCATTCCACGCCCTCGCCGGCGGTGATGCGAGCACAGAACGCATCCAGCAGCACTTGCTGCCCGTCCTTTTTGATCAACACGTACTCGTGAGGCCAGGTCTTCCGATATGTCACCGCTTCCCGCCAGGGAGCC
>JAPPKR010000284.1 GCA_028819835.1 bacterium
AGCACCTCTGGCAGCTGGAACAGCCGGCCGCGGCGGTCGCCAACGAGTACTTCGTCGGCGCCATCAACAGGGTGGGGGCCGAAGACCTGGAGGGCACCGACTACTACGGTTCCTCCTACTTCGCGGATCCCCGCGGGGAGATAGTGGGCGAGACCGCGTCGGACACCGAGGACGAGGTACTGGTGCGCCAACTGGATCTGGGCATGGTGGAGGAGGTCCGCCGCTATTGGGCCTTCTACCGCGACCGCCGGCCCGAGGTCTACGAAGAGGTGGCGGCCGTCTAACCGGCGGGGGACCTGCGGAGTCCTCCCTACAGCTACCTAGGGGATCATCCTCCCGCCGTCAATTACGAGCGGCAATCCCGTCACGAACCGCGACTCGTCACCCGACAGGAACAGGATGGCCTGTGCAACGTCGCGGGGAGTTCCCAGACGTCCCAGGGGTGTGATGTCGAACCAGGACTGCCGCATGGCTTCCGGGTCCTCGGCCCTCGCCAGGTTCCGCTCGTTCATGGGGGTGTCGATGACTCCCGGACACACCGCGTTGACCCGAATTCCGTAGGGCGCGCCCTCCATAGCAATCCCCCGCGCCAGCGCCATCATCCCGGCCTTCGACGCCCCGTAGGCGGTGGTGCCGCCCGCCGCAATGAAATTCGCCACCGAAGAGTTCATCACGATCACGCCGCTCCTCCGCTCCTTCATGGCGGGGACCACCCGCCGGGACATCAAGAACGCCGACGTCAGGTTGATGCGAAGGATCCGGTCCCACTCCGCAAGGGTGGTCTCCTCTACCAGCTTCTTCAGTTCGACTCCCGCGTTGTTCACCAGGACGTCCACCGGGCCAAACCGGCGCTCCGCGGTCCCTACCACCTCCTCCGCGCCCTCTTCGGTGGAGACATCCGCAACCACCGCAACGGCCTCGGCTCCGGTCTCCCGGATCTGAGCGGCGGCCCGTTCCACCGCCTCGCCGGCGATATCCGCCAGCACCACGCGGGCCCCCTCTTCGGCGAACAACTCCGCTGTGGCGCGACCGATCCCCGCGGCAGCCCCGGTAACCACTGCCACCCTGCCTTCCAACCTGTTGCTATTGGTCATGTCTTCTGTCTTTCGTCGTGGGATTGTGCGGCCGCTGAGCCGAGTCAGTCGAATTGGGAGAGCGATGCCTAGGCTGTCGAACCGTCAGGCGGCTGCTCGGTCTTCATCCACACGGTACGCTGGGGGAACGGTATCTCGATTCCGGCCTCGTCGAAGGCTGCCTTGATCCGGCCCCGCAGTTCCCGAGCGGTGGCGAAGTGTTCACCAGGCTCGGTCTTAGCCATCAGCCGGATGGCGATGGCGCTTGCGCCGAAGCTCTGAATACCTGCGATAGTTGGCTCTTCGGTGATCGTGGCGTGCGGCAATTGCTCGCGCCACAGCCCGTCGGCCACCTCCTTGATGACCGTCTTGGCCTTCTCGATGTCGGTGTCGTATGCCACCTCGAGGTCCAGCACCGCCCGGCCCCAGTCCTGTGACAGGTTGGCTACCCGACGGATCTCCCCGTTGGGGATGTACCACACGGTCCCGCTGATGTCACGGATTTGGGTAGTGCGAAGCTTCACCGCTTCCACAACCCCGACCGTTTCGCCCACGTTGACCACGTCCCCCACGCCGTACTGGTCTTCCAACAGCATGAACACCCCGGTCAGGAAGTCCTTCACGAGGCTCTGTGCGCCGAAGCCCACCGCCACGCCCACGATGCCGGCGCCGGCGATGAGCGGCCCCAGGTTCACGTCGAACTCTGCGAGAGACATCATCACGGCCATGCCATAGATCACGATCGAGGCGATCGACCGCAGCACTGCCCCGAGGGTCCGGGTCCGCTGGGTACTCCGTTCCTGTTGTTCGAGCATCAGACTGGCCCGCTGGAGCGCCGCTTCCCGGAGTCCCCCCTCCCTTCGATTGGAAGCCTCGGTCGAGCGGTCCCGGGCTGCCTCGGCAACAGCAGCCCGCCGCTCCAACCAACCCTCCACAGCCCGGTTGAGCCAACGCCGTACCATCCGGTTGGCCAACCAAGCAATCACCAGGATGATCACGACCTTGACAGGACGGGCCGCGAAATCAGCGAAACGCGCCGCGCCGGTGCTACCGGTCACATCAAAAACGAGCCGACAGATAGCCTGCGGGGCAGCGCCGCAGGCGTCCGCCAACGTCTGCGCCAACACGACAAAGGGCATCACACCATCTCCTCCGTTCCTTACCCTCAGCTTAATGTGACAATCCGGATTGGCGACCTTCCGATCCGCGAGGCCCTGCTCCCCGAAGTTGGACGGGAAGACAGGAGCGTCCGGTGAGGTTCATGAACCGGTCCCACGCCGGACGCAAACTGGCCCGCCGTCTCGATCACCTCAAGGGCGAGGGAGCCGTGGTGCTCGGGCTTCCCAGGGGCGGGATCCCGGTGGGCTTCGAGGTTGCCCGCCGGCTGTCGGCGCCGCTTGAGGTCCTCCTGGTGCGGAAGCTCGGCGCTCCCTTTCAGCCGGAGTTGGCCATAGGCGCTCTTGGTGAAGGAGGGATACAGATAATCAACCAGGACCGGGTGAAAAGGCTCCGCATCGGCGCCGACCACATAGAACGCCTGGTGGACCGAGAGACGAGCGAGATGACCCGGCAGGCCGACGTGTTCCGCCAGGGCCGCCCCGCCGTGGATCTGGCGGGTAAAACGGCTGTAATCGTCGATGACGGGGTGGCCACCGGTTCCACAGCCCTGGCCGGTTGCGCCATTGCCCGCCAACTGGGCGCAGATCGGGTGGTCATGGCCACCCCCGTGGCGCCCGGCGATGCTCCCGCCATCTTCGCCGCTGCCGCCGACGAATTCGTGGCCGTCTCCACTCCGCGGCGATTCTCGGCAATCGGCCACTTCTACGCCGACTTCCGGCCTACCCCGGACCATCAGGTGATCGAGTTGCTGGAACGGGCCCGCCAGGGCTAGTCGTACTGCGCGGCCGCCAACTCACCCCACCGGAGCGGCAGTCCCAATCCCGCGCTTCGCCGGATTAAGATTCCCCGCAGTAGCAACCTGAAAGAGGAGTCTGTCTTGGTAGTGCCCATGAGCGACCTGGCGGCCGAGTACCGGTCACTGAAGACTGAGATCGACGAAGCTGTGGGGCGGGTGCTGGCCAGCGGCGACTATGTCCTGGGCGACGAGCTCGAGGCGTTCGAAGCAGCCTTCGCCGACTATGTGGGGGCCCGCTATGCGATGGGCGTTGGTTCAGGGACGGCGTCTCTGCACCTGGCCCTGGCCGCCTTGAACCTGGGACCCGAAGACGAGGTCATCACCGTTCCCAACACCGACAACCCCACCGCCTCGGCGGTGACGCATGCCGGTGCGAAGGTGGTCCTGGCAGACACCACCGGGGACACCTTCACCATGGATCCGGAGAAGCTCGAGGAAAAGATCACTCCTCGCACCAAGGTGATCATCCCGGTCCACCTGTTCGGACACCCCGCCGACATGGACCCGATTTGTGAGATCGCTGACCGTCACGGGATTCTGGTGTTGGAGGACTCGGCGCTGGCGGTGGGTGGTGAGTACAAGGGACGGCGCACGGGGACCTTCGGCCCGCTGGGATGCTTCAGCACCGCGCCGGGCAAGATCCTCGGAGGATACGGAGACGGAGGAATGGTGGTCACCAACGACCCCGACCTCGCTCACCGCATCAAGGTGCTCAGAAACTACGGTCATGCGCCGGGTTTGCGACTGTCCGGGAGAGACCTGACCGGAGGAACCGGATGGAAGGTGCTGGAGGAGGGGTTCAACCAGCGTCTCGACACCATCCAGGCCGCCATCCTCGCAGCCAAGCTTCCCACCCTTGAAGACCGCATCGCCGGCCGGCGGCGAGCGGCCGCCCTTTACCGAGCCCTCTTTGCCGACACCCCGGTTACGGCCGTCCACGAGGCTCCCTGGGCCCGTCACGTCTACTTCGCGTACAACGCGATGGTCCCTGCAGGGCTTCGCGACCAGGCCCGGGAACACCTCGCCTCGCGAGGAGTCGCCAGCAGGCTGTACTACAACCCGCCCTTGCATCTCCACCCGGCCTACCGGTGGATGGGTCTCGGCCCGGGTTCCCTGCCGGTCGCTGAGGAGACCGCCTCCCGGATGATCGGCCTACCCTGCTTCCCCCAAATCACAGAGTCGCAGGTAGAGGAAGCCGCCGCAACGCTTCTGGAGTACCTGGGCGCCGGCTGAGCACCTCGATCAATCCCCACGAGCGGTGACGGATCTCGGAACCGGGCGAGTTTCCTAGGGCCGGGAGCCCATGGCCCCGTCTCCTCGTTCCCTGCCCGGAGATCCAGGCAGAGCATGGTGCTTTTCATTGCCCGCGCAGTCTGCCCAGGGCTAACATTTCGCATATCCAACCGACAGAGGAGCACCCCTTGGCAGTCCCCAGCAGCAATCTGGCCGCCGAATACCAGTCGCTGAAGCCCGAGATCGACGAGGCGATCATGCGAGTCCTGGCCAGCGGCAACTACGTACTCGGCGAGGAGTTGGAGGCTTTCGAGAAAGACTTCGCCGATTACCAGAACGCCCGGTTCGCCATGGGAGTGGGGTCGGGCACGGCTTCGCTTCACCTCGCCTTGGAGGCGATGGACCTGCAGCCTGGCGACGAGGTGATCACGGTCCCCAACACCGACAATCCAACCGCCTCGGTGGTGACCCACGCCGGCGCCAAGGTGGTGCTGGCGGACACAACCCCCGACACCTTCAACATGGATCCCGAGAAGCTGGAGCAATACATCACTCCCCGCACCAAGGTGATCCTCCCCGTGCACCTGTTCGGCCATCCCGCCGACATGGATCCCATCATGGAGATCGCCGATCACCACGGCATAACGGTGATCGAGGACGCCTGTCTTGCCATCGGGTCCGAGTACAAAGGGCGGCGGATGGGGACCTACGGCCCGCTCGGGTGCTTCAGCGTGGCGCCCGGAAAGATCCTGGGAGGGTACGGGGACGGTGGGATGATCGTCTCCAACGACCCCGACATGGCCGAGAGGATCCGCGTGCTACGCAACTACGGCCACGCGCCCCGCGTGCCGCGCTTTCCCGGAGACCTGACGGGGGGCAAGTGGACGGTGCTCGAGGAAGGCTTCAATCAGCGTCTCGACACCATCCAGGCGGCCATTCTCAGAGCCAAGCTCCCCACCCTGGACGACCGCATCGCCGGCCGTCGACGGGCTGCCGCCATCTACCGGGAGATTTTTGAGGATACGCCGGTGACCGCCGCCCACGAGGAGCCTTGGGCAAAGCACGTCTATTTCGCCTACAACGCAATGCTCGACAATCGCGACGAGGCCCAGGAGTACATGAACTCACGGGGCATTCCCGCCCGGCTGATCTACAACCCGCCACTTCATCTCCATCCCGCCTATAGCTGGATGGGACTCGGACCGGGCTCCTTGCCGACGGCCGAGTACACCGCGTCGCGGATGCTCGGACTGCCATGCTTCCCCCAGATCACCGAGTCACAAGTGGAGGAAGTCGCCACGACCCTCGTGAAGTTCGCCGAAGGCGGCTGACGGACAACTAAGACCGGAGTCGAGGAACCCTGGTTTCAAGGGTTCTGTTGGGGCCTGACTTCGACAAACCCTGCCGCCGTAAAGTCGCCGTCGAACGCCAATGACTCGGATATCCGCTCCCGGCGCATAATCTCGAAACTCGTGGCGTCCACATAGGAATACGTCCGCTCGTCGTGGCGATTAAGCCATGCCCAGGCTCGCTCGTCTATGGATTCGTCCACTACCGCGACAGACACCCGGTTTGACCGATTGACGGTTTCAACGAAGCGCACTGCCGCGGAGTGACCGGCCCTCCTACGGAGCCATGTCCATGTCTCTCCGACCACCAGGTTCGAAGTCCGCACGGGGCGACGATCTTGCTTCCAAAGCCGCACGGCATCAGAATGCCGGCGGTCTCGAGGAACTTGGAGGGCGACCCAGAAGGACGTGTCGGCGAACCTCACGTCTCCAGCCCGTATATCACCGAATCGAGATCGTCATCGGGATCCACGTTCAGACCACCGATCAACTCATCAACCGCATCGCCGGGAGTATCGAAGTAGGCCTCTAACGAGGCCCGGACCGCGTCGCGGACCAGGGCAGATCGAGATGTCCCTAGCCGAGTCGCCTCGGCTGACAGAGCCTCATCAAGGTCTGGTTCCACATAGAGCTGTATACGCCGCATCTATACAGTATACACCATCGCCTAACTCAACCGTCGATCAGTTCCTGGTGCAGAATCTCGGGATCCAGGTTTTCCGATCTCACTCGCAGATCCAGGTAGAGCACGGTTGCTACCACCCATGAGAAGGGCAAGCCGAATACGTTGAGCAGCAGGACTGCCCAGTGGTAGGGAAGCACCCTGTAAATGACCAGAAAAGGCACCGCCACCACCAGCAGGGCCAGCAAAAGGACCTTGACGGTTCGCCACAGGTTCGGCAGGACCAGCTTCCATGACCGCACCAGGCTGGGGATGGCGGCCGTACCCTCCACCGTCAAGCCCATGGGGGCCACCCACCACGTCATCGCCAGGCAGATGGCGGGGAGGACCATCACGAAAGTCCACAACAGGAAAGGCAGCAAGGTCTCGGCCGGCATTGAGAAGGGATCGTCGCCGTAGGAGCTCACCTCCGCCGCGAATCCGGGGGCGACCACGGCCAGGATGGCTGAGCCGATCATGGTCATGACGGCGGCCACCGTAGCCACGGCCAATGCGAAGACCACCACCATCAGGAGCATGTTCCCGTACTGTCTCCAGGCCATCCGTATCGCTTCGGCCGCCGAGAAGTGAAGACCGACACAGTGGGAGGCCACGATCCGTATGAAAGCCCCGATGGCCAGGAGTTCCGCAAACAGCAGCAGGATGCTCATCATCAAGCCGACGCCGGGAAGCCACTGGAGAAGGGAGGGGATGGCCAACAGGGTGAGGCTCACCCCGATCAACGACCCGAACCGCCGCCTGTAGAGGTCCCAGGAGAAACGGACGACCTCTCCGGTCCCAAGCGGTCGAAAATCTGGCATCTCCATTGCTTGGTGAGAGAGCGTACCCCTATAAGGCAGGTCCGCCGACGGAGATGGGAGGGACCAGGTCCCAACCGGCCGCAGTGTGGTAGGCCTGTCCGATGCGGGAGATCCCGGTCTCGGCCAGGGGACGGCCGATGAACTGCAGTCCGATGGGAAGCCCGGCGGGGTCGAAGCCGCACGGGACGGACAGGGCGGGCACGCCGGTCAGGTTCCATGGGGCGGTGGTCCGTACATACGCCGAGATCACCTCCTCGGTCGGACCTCCGTAGTCGAAGGAGTCCTGGTCCTTCAGAGCGGCGGTGGCCGCAAGGGTGGGTGAGACCATCCCGGTGAGGCGGTTCGCTTCAAAGCACTCCCGCACTCCCCGCCGGATGCGCTCCCGTGCCCTCAGAGCCGTCAGGTAACGCTCGGTGGGCATCATCAGCCCGGTCGCAAGGAGCGCCCCTATACCGGAGTCGATCAAGTGTGGCGCTTCTGCCAACAGCCTCTGGTGGTAGGCGGCGCCTTCGGCGCTGAACACGGCGTATTCCACCTCCATCACCATGTCGAGTTCCTGGATCTCGACCGGCATGACCTCCGCCCCCAAGTCGGCCAGCAGCCTGACCGCCGCTTCGAAGGCATCGCCCACCGCCGGTTGGATCAGCGGGCCCCGGTAACGCTCGATGACACCAAGCCTCACGCCTTCCAAACCGCCATGTGAGGCGGGGTAACCGTCCGGGGGGCGGTCGACCAGGGTGGTGGGATCGGAAGGGTGGGAACCCGAGATCACCGATTGGACGAGGATGCAGTCGGCAGGAGTGGGCGCCAGGGGTCCGATGTGGTCGAGCGACCAACTGAGGGCAGCCACTCCGCTGCGGGGAACTCTCCCGTAGGTTCCCTTCAGCCCGGCTGTCCCGCACAGGGAGGCGGGGATCCGGATGGAGCCGCCGGTGTCGCTCCCGAGCGCCGCGGCCGTGATACCCGCCGAGACCGCCGCTCCCGAACCCCCGCTGGAACCACCCGGGATCCGGCCGGTGTCCCAGGGGTTGGAGGCCGGAGGGGACTCAACCCCGCACGCCAACTCGTGAGTGGTGGTCTTGCCCACGATCACTGCTCCCGCCTCCCGGAGGCGTTCCACTACCGGTGCGTCGCGCTCGGCAGGCTGCACGTCCGCATAGGCCGGAGAGCCGCATTCGGTGCGATGCCCAGCCATGTCGATGATGTCTTTAACGCCCACCGGGATGCCTGCCAGTGGACCTGGGTCGATCCCCCGGGCAAGTTGACGGTCAACCCGATCGGCGGCTTCCCGGGCGCCCTGGTGGTCGATGACCACAAAGGCCTGCAACTGCGGGTTGAGATCCTCCGCGGCCGCCAGGGACCGATCGGCAACCTCCCGGGCCGACACCTCACCGGACCGAATCTGTCGGCCAAGCGCTGCTATGACCCCGGGAGGGTTCACTCCCATCGCGGGTCGAACTTCAATGCAGGCTCGTCCGCGTGGGCCAACTGCTCCCGTAGCGAGTCGATCCCGGCCTTCTGGCCATCGAGCATGGCGGCCAACTCCGCCGAGTCCCAGTCGTCAGGATCCAGACCGGCCGCCGAAAGCATGGCGTCCACCTCTTCGGGACCGAGGGTGCTCACTGTGGGATGACGGCGATGACGTCCACCTCGAGTTTGAGCCCCGGGAGGCCCAGGGCAGCCGCCTGGCAGGCGGTGACCGCCGGATAGGGTCCCCCGTCGAACACCCGACGGCGGACCTCCATCTCCTCGGGGAGTTCCCGGATGTCCTGGCAGAAGTAGGTGATCTTCACGATGTTGGCCACCGAACCTCCGCAGGCCTCCAAGATCTCGGCGATGTTCCCCCAGATCTGTTCGGCCTGCTCTCCGGTGGTCTTGCCCACGATCTCTCCCGAGGAGTCGAACGCCACCTGACCGGCCAGGTAGACGGTGTCGCCGGCCCGGACGGCGTGGGAGTAAGGCTCGGGAGGCTCGGATAGGCCGTCGGGGTTGATGGCCTCGATGTTCACCTCGGAGTTTCCTTCGTACCAGGACGAGCCGTGTGCCGGGCCGCCTTCCCGATGATGTCAACCGGGTCGGGCGACACCGCCGCCAGCGCTCCCTCAGACATCCAGGTTGACGAGTTCGTCTTCGGGGTACGTGAGGCGCTCGCCGCCGGTGGGAGTCACCCGTATGTTGTCGGCAAGCGAGAGAGCGGACACAGACTGGTAGGCAGCAGGATCGCTGAAGGTCGAGTGGGGATGGAGATTGATCACCATGTCGGTCTCCATGAGCCGCTCCTTCCCCGGCGACCACGGGGGCTCCAGGGAGTCCGTGCCGAGACCGTGGGCGCTGTAGGACACCAACTCCCGGCCGCCGAGGCCGTACTTGTCGTTGACCCGGTCGCGGGCCGCCAGGACGTCATCGGAGGAGTGGCCGCTCTTCATCGCGTCTATGCAAGCCTGGAAAACCTCACATCGAATTTCCCAGAAGCGCTTGGCCTCATCGGAGGGCTTCCCGAAGCAGTAATTGCGTCTCAACTCCAACCAGTATCCGGAAGGGCCTTGCCACTCCAGGTCTATGGAGAGGTATTCGCCCCGTTCGAACGGGGCGTGCCTCCCGAGGGTAAGGGCCTTGGGAGAGGTACGGCCGGTCTGGGCGATCCCGGTAAGGCAGCCATACTGGCGGACCAGCCGGTGAGCCTCGGCCATGACGTCGATCTCGAGGGCCCCGGGGCGTATGTGGGCCTCGAGGCTGCGGAACACCTGCTCGAGAATCCTCGAAGTCTCCCGGTGGTTCTCCATCTCCTCGGGGCTCTTTTTGATGCGGACGTCGTCGAAGAGATCCGTGGCGTCCACCAGGGTGGCGCCAGGCGCCAACTTTCCCAGACCGCTCATGAGAGCGTAGGTGGTGATGTCGGCCAGCCCCGCCATCCCGATCGTCCCGTTCGAATAGCCGTGGTCGGAGAGAATCCCGGCGATCTCCACCTCGGGGGTTTGGGTGTGCCGGGCGTCCTGGATCCAGTTCACCATCATCGCCATTCTCTTGCCTCCCCACAGAGGATCGCCTATGTAGGAAGGCTCGCCCCTGGCCGGAAGCACCACGATCCCCCATCCGGCCGCCTGCCAGATGTCGCTCACGTACTGGACGCGGCCTCGCATGAAGTCGTCGCCGCGACAGTAGATGACCAGGGCGTCGATCCCCGCTCCGGCCATGGCCTCGCGCAGCACTTTGTAACGTCTCGCCCGCTCAGCGGGAGAGGAAATATGGCTTATAGGTCCCTTTGCCATGTTTACTCAACTCCTTTGTGTACGGCCTGTGTCTCTCAAGAAACTCTACGAGGACAGAATCAGCAAGACCTCTTCCCTCAAAGCCAAAGCAACAACACGTGCCGTTTCTTCGTTGCTATCCAAGATACTGCCAATGTCGCGTCTCAGGGCGGCGCTCATCGCCTTTTCAATACCGACAGGGATCGGGTCTTTCCACGCCGTCACAAGCAATGAGAAGAGATTGCTCAGGACACAGTAGGCGACATTGCCGGTGGCCCAGCATTATTCCTCACACCATTGAGCCAGATCACCAAGTTGGGCAGGTGGAAATGCTCCGACCCCGCGTTCGGCGAGTCGCCGCAAGGACGCTTTATCCAAAGCGCACTGGAGGGATGTCTAGATCCTCATAGGTCGCCATCGGATAATACGCAACACCTGCTTCTTCAAACCGCTGCCGAGCCAAGTCTCCCCGATCCACAAGGGTCACAGCAGCCACAACCCGGGCTCCAGTCTCCTGAATAGCACTAAGAGCCTTGAAAATCGAACCGCCTGTTGTCACTACATCATCGACCAAGAGCACCTTGTCGGCCGCGCCGATCCGGGCGCCCTCAATCTGACGTCGCGTCCCACGGTCCTTTGCTTCCTTTCGCACGAAGAACCACTCAGTGTCACTGACGGCCGCCACTCCGACCGCAAGTGCATCGGCGCCCAGGGTAAGTCCGCCAACCGCGTCGAAACTATGGCCGCCCTCGGTAACAGTTTCAAGAATGGCCTCCGAGGCAATCCGGAGATCGCTCCATCTCGCGAGGGCCTCCTTACCGTCAATAAAGTGAGACGACCAAGCCCCCGAGGCCAGCTTAATAGGCTCGGGGAGTTCCTGAAGAGCTGACTCACACAAAATGGAAAGAAGCTGGTCGCGCCATTTGAGAGTCAATGTAGACATGAATGTTCAGCCATAAATCACACTAATGTAATCCGCTTTAACCTCGTGGGATTCTACGCGCAAAACCTCCGATCATTCAGTCGGGGACAACCACGGTCCGGATCGCCGATCCTGCCTCCAGGTTGCGGAAGCCCTGTGCGGCCTGGGTCAGGGGGACGGTGTGGGTGA
>JAPPKR010000079.1 GCA_028819835.1 bacterium
CCGCCCTGTGGTTCTTGATGCTCGCCAGGTCGCCCTCTCGCAGTTGGCGCTGGAGGATGGGAAGGCGCTTGGCGACCGCCAGCATCAGCGCGATCGCCTGCTCGGCGGTGGGGATGGTGGGTCCCTCTGGAAAGTTGCAAACACAGATCCCCCGCTCGGTGGCGTCCTCCACCACTATGGCGTCGTAGCCGATTCCGGTGCGGGCGATGATCGCCAGGTTCGGCACCCGGTCCATCACATCCCCGTCGAACCGGCTGTGTCCCGCCAATATGGCCTTGGCCTCTTCGATGCCGCGGTAGGGGTCCCCGGGATCGCCCGGGCCCAAGACCTTTATTCCTGACTTGTGCACCTCGTCCATCCCCGGCCAGTTGACGCGCTCGAACCAGACCGGATAGGGGGATGCGGTGGACTCTGCTTTGGTGTTCGCCATGTTGGGCTAGGTTAGAAGGTCTGCCGGGCGATCCGGCGGAACACCTCGCCGCTGTCCAGGTTCTTGAGAGGACGTTGAGGGGTGACGGGAAGCCCGCCCGGCGGGGACTAGGGCGCCCCCCTTCCTCTGATCCTTCCCCACAGAAGCGCCACGGCCAGGACGACGAAAATCAACCCTGCCATCAGGCGCCACCTGGTCAGGAGCAGCAACCCGCCTCCCGCCACCGCCAGAACCACCCCCCACCTCATGGAACTGAGAGCCGGGTAGGCCAGCCACACGGCCGCCAGCAGGATGTCGGCCCGGAGCAGCACCGAGGCGGTCTCCGGATATCCCTGCCACCACGTCAGAGCCGAGGCCGCAGTGAGGCAGAGAACGGCCACTCCCAGAAGCAGGCGGCGGTAGTCGGGGGAGTCGGCGCGGTCTTCGCTCATCCCCATCAAGCTAGCGGTGAGGCGGCCGGGTTTTTCTAAACTCCTTCTCCTATGCCGATAGATGTCGATGTCGCCCATGTCGCCAACCTGGCGCGGTTGGCTCTGTCTCCGGACCTCCTGGACCGGTACCGGGAGGAGTTGGGGGTCATCCTGGACCATGCCTCCCGGGTGCAGGAAGTCGACACGTCCGCCGCCGTCCCGCTTGCTCATCCGCTGGGGCAGACCAACGTGTTCCGGGCCGACGAGGTGCGCCCCTCCCTCGACCGCGATGAGGTGTTGAAGATGGCGCCGGAAAGCCGGGACGGCTTCTTCGTGACCTCCCCGGCCCTCGACTGACCCGTTCGATGCCCTCCGCCCCGCTCTCGATTGGCGCCGCCGGCGCGGCGCTGCGTTCCGGGGAGGCCACCGCCGTCGAGTTGCTGGCGGCGGTGATGTCCCGGGCGGAGATGACCGAGTCGGAGTTGCATTGCTACCTCAACCTCGACCGGGAGGGGGCCATGGCGGCCGCCCGTCAGGCTGACAGAGAGTTGGACAGGGGGGAGGACCGGGGGCCTCTCCACGGCATCCCCGTGGCTGTGAAGGACAACATGTGCACCCGGGGGTTGGAGACCACCTGCTCCTCGAAGATCCTGGCCGGGTACCGACCCCCGTACGACGCCACCGCGGTGGCCCGTCTGCGGGAGGCGGGAGCGGTGATCGTCGGTAAGACCAACCTGGACGAGTTCGCCATGGGCAGCTCAACCGAGAACTCCGCCTACGGGCCCACCCGCAATCCCTGGGACACCGGCCGGGTCCCCGGAGGATCGTCGGGGGGTTCGGCGGCGGCGGTTGCAGCAGGTTCGGCGATCGCCGCCCTGGGCTCGGACACCGGCGGCTCCATCCGCCAACCGGCCTCCCTGTGCGGCGTGGTGGGGATGAAGCCCACCTACGGGCTGGTCAGCCGGTACGGATTGGTGGCGTTCGCTTCGTCACTGGACCAGATCGGGCCGCTCACCCGTACCGTCCGGGACGCCGCACTCCTGCTGTCCGCCGTGGCCGGCCATGATCCGGCCGACGCAACTTCCTATGCCGGACCGGCGCCCGACTTCGCGGGAAGCCTGGACAGGGGCGTCCACGGGCTGAGGCTGGGAGTGGTGAAGGAGTTGGGAGGGGACGGGTACCAGCCCGAGGTTGCGGCGGCGACCGAGGAGATGCTGAATAAGCTGGCGGCCCGGGGTGCGGAGGTGATGGAGGTCTCCCTCCCGTTGTTCGATGTGGCGCTGTCCGCCTATTACCTGATCGCGCCTGCCGAGTGCTCGGCCAATCTCGCCCGGTTCGACGGGATGCGCTACGGGCTTTCCGTCAAGCGTCCCACCGCCTCGGCCACCATGGGGGAGACCCGCGCCGAGGGGTTCGGCCCGGAGGTGACAAGGCGCATCCTGCTGGGTACCTACGCCCTTTCGGCCGGCTATTACGACGCCTTCTACGGTCAGGCCCAAAAGGTGCGATCCCTGCTTCAAACCGAGTTTGAAGAGGCTTACCGCAAGGTGGATGTCCTCGTGTCTCCCACCAGTCCGACCACTGCCTTCCGGTTGGGCGAGCGGACCCAGGATCCCCTGGCTATGTATATGAGCGACATCTGCACCATCCCCTCCAACCTGTCGGGACACCCCGCCATCTCGGTCCCGGTCGGCCTCGACTCCAAGGACTTGCCGATCGGCTTCCAGGTGATGGCGCCGGCTCTTGGCGAGCAGGTGATGATGGCCGTGGCGGCGGAGGTGGAGAGACTGGCCGGCTTTGACGCCCTGCCCCCGCCGGCGCTGGCCCCACCGCCGGGGGTGCCGCTGTGAAGTGGGAGCCGGTGATCGGGATCGAGGTCCATGTCGAGTTGGACACCGACTCCAAGATGTTTTGCGGATGCCGGGTCTCCTTCGGCGATCCTCCGAACACCCATGTCTGCCCGGTGTGCCTGGCCCTGCCCGGATCGCTTCCCGTGCCCAACCGGAAGGCGATCGAGAGGATCATCCGGCTGGGACTGGCCCTGAACTGTCGAATCAACCCGGGTTCGGTCTTCCATCGCAAGAACTACTACTACGCCGATCTGCCCAAGAACTACCAGATCAGCCAGTTCGATGTTCCGGTGTGCGTGGACGGTTGGTTGGACGTGGAGTCGGATGACAGCCGGTTCCGGGTGGGGATAGAGCGGGTGCACATGGAGGAGGACACCGGAAAGTCGGTGCATGTCGGCGAGGGGGGAAGGATCCACTCGGCGGCGGAGACCCTGGTGGACTTCAACCGGGCCGGCACCCCCCTGGTTGAGATCGTCTCCCGTCCGGATCTGCGAAGCGCGGCCGATGCGCGAACCTATGCCCAGGAGTTGCGGGCCGTCGTGGTGGAGACCGGGGTCTCCGATGCCCGGATGGAGAGAGGCTCGATCAGGTTCGACGCCAATGTGTCCATCCGCCCGGAGGGGAGCCCGGAGCTGGGCGTGAAGGTGGAGATCAAGAACATGAATTCCTTCCGGTCGCTGGAGAAGGCCATTCGCTCGGAGATCGAGCGGCAGACCACGCTGGTCGCATCCGGTGAGAGGGTGGTGATGGAGACCCGGCACTGGGACGAGGAGGGGGAGGTCACCCACGGGATGCGCACCAAGGAGGGGAGTTCCGACTACCGCTATTTCACCGAGCCGGACCTGGCGCCCATGGTCTTCGACGGCTCCTGGGTGGAGGAGGCCCGGTCTCATCTGCCCGAGCTTCCCGCTCTCCGCCGGGATCGCTACCGCGGAATGGGAGTGAAGCCCGCCGCGGCCAGGGTGCTTGCCTCCTCGGATCCGCAACTCAGAAGGCTGTTCGAGGAAGCCGTGGAGTCCGGCGCCGATGCGGTGGCGGCTGGAAACTGGGTGACGGGCGAGGTGACCGCTTCTCTCCGGCGCAGGGAGGTCTCACCGGCGGATGTTCCCCTCCGGGGAGGCCAGATCGCCGCGCTGACCCGTTTGGTCAGTGAAGGCCGCGTGTCCGCCAGCGCTGCCCGCGAGGTCCTGGAGGGCGTGATGGACGGGGAGGGGAGTCCGTCCGAGGTTGCGACCCGGCGCAACCTGTTGCAACTCTCGGACCGCGCGGCTCTGGAAGAGGTGGTGGAAGAGGTGATGGCCGCCAATCCCGAGGCGGTGGAACGCTACCGATCGGGCGAAGGGAAGGTGCGAGGCTTCCTGGTTGGCCAGGTGATGAGAGCCACTTCCGGCCGCGCCGACCCTCGAGCGGTCAATGAAATACTCTCCGCCCGACTGTAACTACGGGTTCACACCGGTCCGATAGGGGCTATCCCCCGTAGGTGATGTACTCATCCAGGCTCTGGTCCGGGCGGGAGCCCCCGCTGTAGGTGAGGATGCGGTAGTTGGCCATCGACGGCTCTCCGACGTCCACGAATTCGTAGTCGCCCCCGATCCCCAGGTAGTCGGGATCCCCTCCTGCCGCGATAAGGTCCCGGCACTGGACGAAAGTGCGGCACTTGGTCCCCGTCCGGGTCACGTCGTTGATCTCCCGGGCGATGAGGGTCGGGTCGGTGGAGCCTGCCACCTCCGCGGCGAGCGCGATGATGATGAGTGCGTCGTAGGTCTCGGCGCCGTACCCGTAGATGCCGTGCACACCGCCTTCGTAGGCGGTCTCCAGCCGGTCCGTGAAGGGCCGGATGGTCCTGAGGTCCACCGAGTTCTCGGCGCCCCGCATCCCGGTGAGGATGGAGGGGTCGGAGACCGAGCCCCCGATGCTGGCGATGTGGCCGGCGGTCCCGTGAACGATGGTGTCTGAGGTGGGCCCGATTCCTCGTTCGTGCATGGTTGTCACCAGTGCAGCCGCCTCTTCGAAGCCGATGACGAAGACGGCGTCGGGATCGGCGGCAACCAGCAGGTCCACCTCGGCGTCGAAGCTGTCGGTGCCGGGGGCGTAGGCGATGAAGGGATCGATCACGCCTCCCAGTTCCTCGAAGCTGTCGCGGAAGGCTACCGCCAGCCCGGTCCCGTAGGATTCCTGCCGGTAGATCACCCCCACCGTCTCGATGCCCTCCGACGCCATCAGCTGCGCGGTCATCGCCGAGAGCAGCAGGTCGGGAGGGGCGGTGCGGAAGTACAGCCCGCTGTCGGGGTAGGTGGTGAAGTCGGGGGAGGTGTTAGATGGGGCGAACTGGATGACCCCGGCTCCGGTGATCTTGTCGATGACCAGCTTGGAGACTGCCGAACTGGCGGCGCCCACGATCGCATCCACCTCCAGGGCAAGAAGCCGGTCCACCTCGGGGTTGGCCACGTCCTGGCTGAGGTCTCCCGAGTCGGCCTCGTGGAGAGTGACCTCGGCGCCCAGCACCCCACCGGCCGCATTGAGGTCCTCCACCGCCAGCCGGGCTGCGGCTGTCAGGGTCGGGCCGAAGGAGGCCAGGTCTCCGGTAATCGGGAACAGTGTTCCTATCACGAGGCCCCCGCCGTCGTCGGGCTCCGAAGTCGGCCCCGAGAGCATCTCCCTGGCGGTCAGGCCAACCAGAATGAGGATGAACACAGCCACCCCGACCGTTCGCTTGGGGAATTTTCTGGAGCCTGTCTTGCGGGCCAATGTCTCTCCGGTGTCGGCGCGACCCTAAGAATAAGGAACGGGACTGCCGGGGTCCCTCCTTTTCGGCGGTCCGGGCCGGGGGAAGACAGACTGAGGATCCGGCACCACTGCCAGAGGTAGCATCAGCGCCATGCGCACCGGGGTTTATCTGTTTCTGGTCCGGGAGGTTCCGGTGACCACCGTCGGGACTCTCTGCTACCCGGCTCACTACCGGCGGAATCCGGCGGGCCGGTATCCGCGCCGGCGCTGAGGCGGGGACAGGATGGAGTTCCTGTGGGAAGTCTTGGCGGACGCGGTGGAGGTCCTGTCCCGGGCCGGGCCCGAACTCTGGATGGTGGTGGCCCTCACCCTCGCCGTCTCCGCAGCTTCCACCGGGATCGGCGTGCTGCTGGGGGTCCCGCTGGGAGCGGCTCTTGCGCTCGGCAGGTTTCGGGGAAGAGGGGTCCTGCGATTGGCGGTGAGCGTTGGCATGGGGTTCCCGCCCGTGCTGGCCGGACTCCTGCTCCTGCTGGTGTTCTGGCGGGCTGGTCCCCTGGGAGGCCTCGGTCTGATCTTCACCCCCGCCGCAATGGTGATCGCCCAGGTGGTCCTGGCGACTCCCGTGGCGGCCGGGGTCGTCTCGGGGTCCATCAGAGGTTTGGGCATGGTCCCCATGGAGCAACTGGCCGCTCTGCGGCTGGGGCGGGTGGCGCGGGGGATGGTGGCGGTGCGGGAGGCGCGGGCCGGGGTTGCCACCGCCGTGGCGGCCTCATTCGGGAGAGTGGTGGCCGAGGTCGGGGCGGTGCTGGTGGTGGGAGGCAACATCGTGGGGGAGACCCGGGTGCTGACCACCTTGATAGTTGAGGAGTCGCGCCAGGCGCGGTTCGGAGCGGCGGTGGCGGCCGGCGCGGTGTTACTGGTCATCGCCCTGATCGTGAACGTGGCCGTTGGCCGGTTGGGAGGAGACGGGCCATGAGAGTCTCCTTGCGTTACCCGAGTCGTGATCCCGTGCTGGACGTGGAGGGACTGGAGTTGACCGAGGGTCGGCGCACGGTGGTCTTCGGGCCCAACGGAGCAGGCAAGACCACCCTGCTGAGGTTGCTGGGGGGAACCCTACCGGGAGGCCCGGATTGGGAGTGCGCCTACCTGCCCCAGACTCCCCATCTCTTCCGGGGTGGGACCGGCTGGAACCTGGGGTTGGGCCTTGATGCCCGCCAATCCGCCCGCGCCGCGGAACTTGCCGCCCGACTGGGAATGGGAGACCGGCTGTCGGAGCCCGCGGCGCTGCTGAGCGGCGGGGAGAGACAGAGGATCGCCCTGTCCCGGGTTCTTGCCCGGCGGGAACCCTGGGTGCTGCTGGATGAGCCGCTGGCGCCGATCGACGCCGAGGACCGGGCGGCGGTGGCCAAGCTGATTGCCGAGGGGGTGGGAGAGCGGGGGGCGGTGATCGTCACCCACGACCTGGAGACCGCGGCCGCCCTGGGGACCCACATGGCCGTGCTGGTGGACGGTCGGCTGCGCCAGCAGGGGCCTCTCGGGGAGGTGTTGTCTCATCCGAGCGACTCCCGGGTGGCCGGGGTGGTGGGGGTCTCCAACCTTTGGGAGGGCATTGGGGTGGCCCGGAGTGGAGGCTTCGCAATGGCCGAGGTGGGGTCTGTGCAGGTGTGGGGCGTCGGGAACATCGAGACCGGGACTCGGTGCCGGGTGCTGTTCCGGGGGGAGTCCGTGGCGATGCTGGGAGCCGGGGAAGGGTCCGGCTCGGTGCGTAACCGCTGGGCGGGCCGGGTGGCCGAGGTCCGTCAGGGGGGTCGGTGGGTGGAGTTGGAGGTGGACGTGGGGGGAGTGGAGGTCACCGCGGTGATTACTCCGGGGGCGATGGACGAGATGGGCCTGGAGATCGGCTCGAAGGTGGTGACCGGGGTGAAGGCATCCGCAGTGCGGTTGCTCCCCGGCGGTTGAGATGGGAAGCCGGTCATGGCTGACGGCGGTCTTGGCGGCCGGGCTGGCGGCGGGAGCGTTGACGGGATGCTCGCCGGACGAGACGAGGGTGACGGTGATGGCCGGAACGACCCTGGTGGACGGAAGACTCCTGGAAGAGGTGACAGCCGACTATGAGGCGCAGCGTCCCAACGTGCGCTTGAGCGTGGTGGGCGCCCCGACTGCCCGGGCGTTGGCTCTGGCCGAGGCGGGATCGGCGGATGTGACCATCACCCACGACCCTTCGCTCGAGGAACGCTTCATCTCCGAAGGAAGGGCGGAGTTGGCGGAGGAGGTGTTCTCGAGTCGGTTCATCCTGGCCGGCCCCCGGCGGGTGTCCGGGGCGCTGAGGGGAATGTCCGTCGTGGAAGCCTTCGGAAGGATCGCCGAGCAGGGTCACCTGTTCGTCAGCCGGGCTGACGGATCCGGCACCCACCAGGTGGAGAGGGAGATCTGGGATCGGGCGGGGGTGGACCCGACCGGCATGCAGTGGTATGTGGAGACCCGGCAGGGGATGGGTTTGACCTTGCAGGTGGCTTCCCAGAGGGAGGCGTTCGTCCTGGTGGAGTTGAGCGTCTTCCTGACCGCAGGGGAGACCACCGGCCTGGTGGACGCGGCCCTGGACCCGGCAGGGCTGGACAACCCCTATCGGGCCATGGCGGTGAAGGGCTCTCCGGTGGCGGATGAGTCCCGGGCATTCGTCGAGTGGCTGGGGTCCCAGGGTGGACGGGAGGCCGTGAGAAGGGCGAACCTGGAGTTGTACGGCGCTCAGATATTCGAGCCGTAGACACGGGACCGACTGGGTAGGGTTTCGGTTGTCGATGGAGAGATTCACGAAGATCGTGGCCACCCTGGGGCCGGCGGTGGCGTCCCCGGAGAAGATCAGGGAATTGGTGGCGGCCGGAATGGACGTGGCCCGCCTCAACTTTTCCCATGGCGACCATGATCTCCACCGCCGGTTCGTGGAGTGGGTGAGAGAGGCCGGGCAGCGGGAGAAGAAGACGGTGGCGGTGCTCCAGGACATCTCCGGTCCCAAGCTGAGGGTCGGTACGGTGCCGGACGGGAGGATCTCCCTGCGCACCGGCGAACGGGTCTCCCTGGTTCCCGGGCACACGTCCCCGGTGGGCCGTAGCGCCATTCCCATCAATTATCCGAGGCTGCTCGAAGACCTGGGAGAGGGAGACGGGGTGGTGCTGGCCGACGGGCTGATCAGGATGACGGTGGTGGAGAGGCTTCCGGACCGACTGGTGGCTGAGGTGAGGTGGGGAGGCGAACTGGCCAGCGGCAAGGGGGTGGCCTTCCCCGAGACCCTTCTGCAACTGCCTCCCGTTACCGAGAAGGACCGGGCCGATCTGGAGTTCGGGACAGAACTCGAGGTGGACTACGTGGCGGCGTCCTTCGTGCGGACCGGCGACGATGTCCGGGCCATCAAGCAGTTGGCGGGCGTGGCGCCGGTCATCGCCAAGGTGGAGTTGGCGGCAGCCTATCAGAACCTGGACGAGATCTTGGCCGAGGCGGACGGGGTGATGGTGGCCAGAGGCGACCTTGGCGTGCAACTACCCCTGGCCCGGCTTCCCATCGTGCAGGCGGACATCCTGCGCCGGACCAACCGCGCAGGGCTGATTTCCATCACCGCCACCGAGATGCTGGAGTCGATGACCCGCTCGCCCCGGCCCACCCGGGCGGAAGTGACCGATGTGGCCACCGCGGTGGCCGCCGGCAGCGACGCGGTGATGTTGTCCGCCGAGACGGCGGTGGGGGACTACCCCGTACGGGCCACCGAGGTGATGGCGGAGATCTGCGTCGAGATGGAGAAAGAACTCCTGAAGGCCCATGACGATCCGGCGGTTCCCTATATCACCGCGGGCGGCGGCACCGCCTCGGCGGTCGCCCGTTCGGCTGTGGATGCGGCTCACAACCTTGGCATCGACACCCTGGTGGCCTTCACCGAGTCCGGGTCCACTGCCCTGCTCCTCTCCAAGTACCGGCCCCGGGCCCGCATCATCTCTTTCACTCCCGTGGTGCGCGCCCTGCGACAGGCGGCCCTCTACCGGGGCGTCACTCCCCTCGAGTTCGCCCGGAGGGACCACACCGACCTGATGTTCGCGGCGGCAGAGAAGATCCTGGAGAGGGAGGGGATTTGCCGGAGGGACGACCTGGTGGTGATGGTGGCGGGAACCCCTCCCAACCAGGAGGCTTCCACCAACCTGTTCAAGGTCCAATCCATAGGAGAGCGGCACCGGCGGACCTTCGCCCCGCGACGAGGGGTGGTCGGTCGTCGCAACTGAGCGCATGTTGCGGTTCGGCGTATTCCCCGGCCGATCGGCAAGGGGTCCCGGAACCGGCCGGGTCTCCGGCTAGAATCTCCCGAGCGATGATGAAAGGGGACCCTTGGGACAGCAGATAGAGATCCTCTCCACCGAGATGGTCGGCGACGTCCTGGTGATCGACACCAACCGCACCCTGGGGGGCCAGGACGGGGAGAGCTATGGCGACTCCGAGGCCGCCCGGTCCGAGAAGACCTTTCCTGCTCGCCTTTCGGTCCGCTTGATGGACCTCGACCCCCACATCAACCGGGTCTTCACCCTGTCCAACACCCTCACCCTGCGCCGTTCGGGGGGATGGACCGAGGGGCAGGTGGAGCGGGTGTCAGAGTCGATCGGGGAGTTCTTTCTCTTCTATTCGGAATAGGTCTGGGGACGACTGTTCCTCCCGTCGGCCGGCGGGGTCCTACTGTTCGCCGTCGTCCACCGGCGCCTGTTCTTCCTCTTCCTCGATGGGGCCTTGACCGTCCTCCTCCTCGATGGGGAGTTGCCCTTCGTCTTCGGGCACCAGTTCGGGGAAGCGGTCGATGAGTTCCTCGGGCAACTCCGGGGCGACCTCCTCCTCGGGGTCGGGACACACCACCTCCGCCCCTTCGGCGGGTGAGCCCACCGCGCCGGATCCCGCCCCCGGCGCCGTTTCCTGATCTTCGGGCGCCGTCAGCACTCCGGTATCGGTCAGATAGGCCATCAGGCAGGGATGCATCTCCACAATCTCCTGGCGAGGTATGTAGCGAACCGTCCAGATCCGGTTGTCGGTCTCTTCTCCCTGCCTGATGGTCCGGGTCACCTTCACGGTCCATCCCACTTTGGCGGTCTGGATCTCATCCGCCTCGCCCGGGGCCAGTTCCGGGTTGGCGCGGTACAGAATCTCGGGTGGTTCCAGTTCGTTGGTGCGTTCCGAAAGCATGGCCGAGACCACCCTCGCCTGCGGGCCCCCCTCCGACAGGATTCTCAAACGGCCTTCCCCGTCCCTCCAACGTCCGATCAACACGCGTCCGTCGTTGTTGCCGAAGAACTTCACCGTTATGGAGGTGTCGGTGTACTCGGTCCTGATCAGCACGTGTGAGGGAGTGTCGTTGCGGAAGACCAGGTCCACCTCGGGCCAGTTGATGGTGGCTTCGATGCCCTCGGGGTAGCGGGTGAAGTGAAAGCTGTGGGTCTTGTGGGTGATGTCCTCATACCCGCCCCAGAAAACCGCGTTGTAGAACGTGGTGGCGAACTGGCTCACCCCACCGCCCACGGTGTCGGTCAACTCTCCCCTCACCAATGTGCCCGCTTCCACGAATCCGTCCTCCTCGGTCCTCTCTCCCACATGACGGTTGAGGCTGAATGTCTCCCCGGGCGGCACGAGGGCGTCGTTGACCCGGTCGGCGAAGAGTTGGATGTTGGTAACCCGGGCCGCGCAGCAATCGTGGTATGTGGTGTACTGGGACACCAAGTGGCGGATTCCCAGATTCTCGATGTCCTCGGTGGTCACATGGGGCTGGGTGCCGGCGACCTTGGTCAGCACCCCTTGGCGTTCGTTGCCCGCGGCGAGAGTCTCCAGCATGTCGCCCACTGTGTCCACGTCCACTCCGATCCCCGTCTCGGAGGGGTAGATGATCACCCGGTCGTTCTCGTCGATTTCGTAGTAGGCGTTGACGGGAGGGGTC
>JAPPKR010000225.1 GCA_028819835.1 bacterium
GCCCTCCAGGTTCATCCCGAACATACCCATCCGGGCCATCTCGGGAATCAGATGGTTCGGGAACTCCCCCGCTTCCCACCAGGCCCCGACCTCGGGGAGCACGCTCCTGTTGACGTACTCCCGTACGGTCTTGCCGACCAGGCGCTCGGAATCGGTGAGCAGCCCGGCGGTATCCAGAAAGTCAAGAGGGTCAGGCACTGTCAGGTCCGCCTCGCCCATTCACGCGCAAAGAAATACACCGTCGAAAGGTAGTCCCTGCTGTCGCAGCGACTACTTCTTGTTCTTATGGCGATTCGCCTTGCGCCGCTTGCGATACTTGTGCCGCGACATTTTTCTGCGACGCTTCTTTACTAGCGAGCCCATAACTGGCTTCCTGGTTGACCGATCGGGACAATTTGCCGGCCCACCCCTGCCGACAAGACACCCCAAAGAATAGCCGCCCTTGGTGGACGACCGGAAACCAGCCGAGGGTTTTTTATCTAAACCTGCCCCAGGAGCGCCGGGAACCCCTTGTTGAGGCCGTTTTCCATCAGACGATGCCCCGGGAGGCCATTGGAGGGCAGACGATCTCAACCTGATCGCCCAGGGAGGAAGAGAGAGTCTCCACTACTCGACCGGTCTCCGACGACCTGGTGAAGACCAACACGGAAGGGCCGCTTCCCGACCAGGCGGCGTAGACAGCCCCCGCATCCAACGCCTCTCCGATCAACTCCCCCACCGAGGGCCGCAGGCGGGTACGGCTGGTTTCGTGAATCTCGTCTCCCAAGGCGGATTGGAGTACCCCTTCTTCCCCCGAGGTAAGCCCGGCCACCAGGGCGGCCATCCTCGACAGGCTGTTGACCACCGCCGGCAGTTCAAACCGCTCCGGAACCACGCTTCGTGACTCACTCGTGAACAGGCGGAAGGCGGGAACCAGCACCACCAGGCCGTAGGCGTCGCTCATGGTCAGTCTTCGCACCCGGTTCTCGGGGTCCACTAGCACCAGTCCACCGAAGACCGCGGCGGCAGCGTTGTCGGGGTGGCCTTCGAGGGTGCTTACCCACCTGAACACCTGGTTTGGATCGACCGGCCGGCCCATGCACCGGAGTGCCGCCGTTGCTCCGGCGGCGTAGGCGGCCGCCGACGAACCGAGTCCGCTGCCCATCGGGACGTGATTGTCCACCTCCAAGCGGAGCGGATGCTCAGAACCCACCGCTGCCCGAGCCCCGGCCAGCACCGCGTCCGCCGATTCCGGCGGCGGCCGGTGGCGACCGACATGCCGTACCTTCCACCGTTCGCTCCGCCACGCCCGGACCCTGCACCGGATCTCCAGCGCCAGCGCCAAGCAGTCGAACCCCGGCCCCAGATTGGCCGAGGAAGCCGGAGCTGAAGCCTCAGACGGAGTCCCGGTCATAGGGCTCCACGAAGATGTTCCCCGCCACGGGGATCTTCTCCCTGATGGCTCGCTCGGCCTTGGTGATCGCCTCGGCGATCTCCGGAGTCCCCAGCGACTCGACGAAGTCGACCTCCACGTTCACCAACAGATCGTCAGGCCCCAGATGCATGGTGAGGAGGCGCCCCACCCCCGTCACCTCGTCCATTCCCACCAGCACAGCCCGGATCAATGCACGCTCCTGCCGGCCGGCCGCCTCGCCGATCAACAACGCCTTGATCTCGGCGGCCAGCAGCACCGCCACCACCGCCAGCATGACCCCGATCAGAAGCGACGCCGCGCCGTCCCACCGGGAGTCCCCGGTTATCGAGGCCATCGCGGTCCCCGCCAGGGCAAAAATCAGGCCCAGCATGGCCGCCGTGTCCTCCAGGAGGATCACGATCAGGGAGGAGTCCTTGGATTCCCGTATTGCCCGCCACACTGTCTTGGTTCCCCGATGGCGATTGAATTCCCGAAGGGCCACCCCGAAGCTGATCGACTCCAGCGCCAGCGCCAAGCCCAACACGATGAAACTGGGGGTCAAATCGCCGAGCGGCTCGGCATGGCCGATTGCCTCCCATCCGTGCAGAAAGGCCCAGACACCCCCTCCGAAGAACAGCATCACGGCCACCAGGAAGCTCCAGAAGTAGACCTCCTTGCCCCTCCCGAAAGGATGGCTGACATCGGCCGGTTGGCGAGCCGCCCTGCCTCCATAGAGAAGCAAGCCTTGATTGGAGGAATCCGCCACCGAATGGATGCATTCGGCCAGCATGGCAGCCGAGCCGGTGATCAGAAAAGTAAAAAACTTCGCCACCGCTATGGTGCTGTTCGCCACCAGGGCGGCAAGCACCGCCAGTCGTGATCCGCCGCTAGCCACGGGCGAGAAGTTTACGTCCCTCGGGGAGGAACATGACGGGTGGTAATTCTCGGGCGGACTTCACCACTCCAACTCCCGGACTTCGTCTCTGGTGACCTTTCCTCCCACACGACACCTGTCCGGTTCCCACATCAGATCGATCACCGAGGGCCATCCCATCTCCCGTCCCTGAGAGATGCGGACGCGGCCGGAAGGCATGTCCTCGGAGCGCAGCACCGCGGCAAGGGCCACCGCCGCACTGCCGGTGGCCGGGTCTTCTGTCACCCCCAGGCCGGGAGCGAAGAAACGCGCCTTAACCCTGTGGGGCGGCGACATCCAAGCCCACACCAGCGTCATCCCCAGTTCGGGCGGTGGGGATTGAAGGTTTCCAACCTGTTCGGGATCGTCCATCTGCCACACCGAATAGGGAAGAGGCATGTCCACCTCCCAGGCCCGAGTCGGGGAGCACCACCCCAGGGTCGGGGGAACTTCCTGGGTTCGCACCGGCTGGGCGAAAGGCGGCTCGATCCAGACACGGTCTCCGTCGGCGCCGAGTCTCACCTCCCCCACCCCGCAGGTGACACGGTCCACTCCCCCCGGACCGGCCTTGAGCAGCAACCAGGCCGCTCCCACCAGGGGATGCCCGGCGAAAGGCAGTTCCGCGACAGGGGTGAAGATACGGATGTGGGGGACCCCTCCCGTCTGCCAGTCTATGAAAATCGTCTCGCTGAAGCCCAGGTCCGCCGCGATGTCCTGCATCCGCTGGTCGTCGATGCTTACGGTGTCCGCCACCACCCCTAGATGGTTGCCCCCCTGCTCCCCGTCGGTGAACACCCTGAGTACCTGGACCGGGCGCGCCATCTCACCTTGCCCCGGGTGGGCATACCATGATGGTTGACACATCCAATGGTCGGAGAGAGGTCATGGCTGAAATACTCGGTCTGGATACCCTGGTTGCACAAATGATCCTAGCCATCGGGCTGGCCCTGGTGGCGGGCAACTCCTGGGCCGTCCTCCGTCACTTCCAGGGAAGACCCCCTCCCGGCCAGAGAGGGGCTTTCCGGCCTCGACGGGCTGCCTTTCTGATCCTGGCCGGAACGCTGATGGTGATCTGGAGCGCCGTCTCACTCCTCTCCTGACCTTGCCGATCACCACAAGCTCCGAACAGCGAGGCGGGCATCTAATCTCGGGCCGATGAGCGAATGGCCCTTCTCTCCTCCGGTCGCCACCATGGAAGCCCGCGTCTCGGAGCGTTGGCCCAGGGGATCGTTCGCATACGAGCCCAAGTGGGACGGCTTCCGGGTCCTGGCGTGGAGCGGTCCTGATCCCCGTCTCTACTCTCGGAACCAAAAGCCGCTGCTGCGCTACTTCCCCGAGCTCGAGCCGGCGCTGGACCAACTCCCGGGGGGCACGGTGGTGGACGGAGAAGTGGTGGTGGTGTACGGCGACGCAACCCACTTCGACGCCCTGCAGATGCGCATCCACCCGGCCCGGAGCCGTATCACCCGCCTGTCGGAGGAGGTCCCCGCCCAACTGGTCGCCTTCGATCTCCTGGCTGTTCGGGGAGAGGATCTTCGGAACCGGCCGTTCTCTGCGCGGCGGCGCCGATTGGAAGACCTTGCCGCCAATCTGAGGACACCTTGGAACCTCACCCCGACCACCACCGACCAATCGGTGGCCCGTCGTTGGTTCGACGACTATGAAGCGGCCGGGTGCGACGGAGTGGTGGCCAAACGGCTGGAGGAGGAGTACGTGAGCGGCAAGAGGAGGATGATCAAGATCAAGCACCGGCGCCACGTGGACTGCGTGGTGGGTGGCTACCGGGTCCACAAGGACGGGGACAAGATCGGTTCGCTCCTCCTCGGTCTTTACAACTCCGACGGCGCCCTTCACTTCATAGGCCACTGCTCGGGTTTCTCCAATGCCGACCGGGTGCAGATCCTCGAGCTCTTCGAGAGCCTCCGTACCCCCGACTCCTTCGATGAGGAGGCGAGGGCGCCGGGCGCGGTCAGCCGGTGGTCGACCGAGAAGAGCATGCAATGGACGCCCGTGCAGCCCGGGGTGGTGGTGGAGGTCAGCTACGACCAGTTGCAGAACGACCGGTTTCGCCACGCAACCCGGTTCCATCGGTGGCGACCCGACAAACCTGCCCGGGAATGCACCATGGACCAGTTGGAGAGGCCGTCGGGCCCTGGATTCTCCGAAGTGGTGACTGCACGGTCCTTAAGGTCCGACTTCACCTAGGATTCGTTGTCACCCCGATCCCCCAGGGAGTCTTTCAATATGGAACTGGCCAGCCAACTGAGCTTCATTTCCGTCGGGATCGGGATAATCATGGTCATCTTGGGCCTGGTGAAATACTTCAAGCAACGCGCCGCGCTGAAGAGAATGCAGGCGGAGGGTCCACTGGAAAGCAATGAGCCATAGAGGAAGACAGGGACTTCGAATCGCGCTGACTGCGGCTTCTCTCTGCCTCTTTCTGGCTGGATGTGGCGAAGAACGCCCCGAGAACGATCCGCAAGTATTCCACATAGCGGCCCCTCCCCTCTCCGAGACAGCCCTACTGGGCGCTGAACATTTCATTGCCCACTGCACCGAGTGTCATGGCGCAAACGCCGGAGGGACCTCAGAAGGCCCCCCGTTGGTGCACATCTATTACGAACCCGGTCACCATGCCGACATCAGCTTCCACATCGCCGTACGACAGGGAACCCGTCAGCACCACTGGGAGTTCGGCGACATGGATCCTGTCCCCGGCCTCTCCGACGAGGAGGTGAACGAGATCATCTGCTACGTGCGAGAGTTGCAGTACGCCAATGACATCTTCACCGACCCTGCTGGTCTGGCTGCCTGCCAGTCTTGACTGCCTGCTAGTTCCCGGTCCGTAGAGGGCACGGTATTCGAGGCGCCGCCTACTCTAAGGTGGCGATGCCTTTCTCGATTCTCGCACAGGAGGAGCAGCCTGAAGACGTAACGCAGTTGATCGATCACGTCGGATGGTACGAGTGGATCCTGGCCGTTCTGGTCGTCTTGGTGGCGCTCATCGGCGGTCGCCTGATAAGACGGGCGTTGAGCAGGGGATTGGCCAAGACCGCGGTTCCCCCGTTTGCCGCCATCGTCCTGGGAAAGGCGGTGGTCTATGTGGCCGTGGTGTTGGGGTTGTACTTCGCCCTAACCATCCTGCGACTGCAGGTCGGCCCGCTGATCGGCGCTCTGGGCTTGGCCGGCCTTGCTCTGGCATTCGCCTTCCAGGACATCCTGGAGAATTTCATCGCCGGGTTGCTGATGCTGATGCGACGGCCCATCAAAGTGGGCGACGAGATGGAGTCCAGCGGCTACAAGGGAGACGTGAACGACATGACCCTGCGGGCGGTGGCCATCGACACCTACGACGGCGACCGTGTCTACATCCCCAACTCCATGGTCTGGAAGAGCCCCCTGGTGAACTTCACGGAGACCCCCCTTCACCGCACCACCCTGGTGGTGGGGGTGGCCTATCGCACCGACCTGGACTTTGCGCAGCAGGTATTACAGGAGGCAATCAACAACGTAGATGGTGTGGTGATCCCACCCCCGGCAACAGTCGAGTTCGTGGAGTTCAACAATTCCTCCATCGACTTCTACGTGCGCTACTGGCACGCCTCGGACCGCCCAACACTGTGGGCGGTGAGGGACCGGGCGGGGCGGGCCATGAAGCGCGCCCTCGACGCGGCCGGGATCGAGATTCCCTTCCCGCAGCGAACCCTGTGGTTCCCCGAGGGCCTCGGGGAACGTTCCGGTCAGGCCGACTCCCAGCCTGACTGAACACCCCGTCCGGCGGCGGCAAGTGTCCTCCGGGCTCATCGGGCTGACCGGCCGCTCATGACCGCCGACAACCGGCCGCGGCGGCACCGGAGAGTTGCCGAGAAGGAGTTCATCGCCATGCTGGCGGCGATCAGCGCCATGACGGCGTTGGGGATCGACATGGCCCTACCCGCGTTCACCGACATGCGTGTGGGACTCGGGCTTGCGGCCGACTCGCCCCGGGTGGCGCTCACGGTCACCCTCTATTTTTTGGGACTTGCCGGCGCTCAGTTGCTATACGGCCCGTTCACCGATCGATTCGGCCGCAAGCCGGTTCTCTACGCGGGCTTCGGGCTCTACGCTCTCGGCGCCCTGGGCTCAGCCGTGGCCCCGACCTTCGCCGTCCTGATCGCCAGCCGATTCCTCTGGGGTGTCGGCGCCGCCGGTCCCCGAGCCCTTACCCTGGCCATCGGCCGCGACCTGTTCGAAGGAGATCGACTGGCCCGCATTATGGCAGTGGTCGCTTCGGTGTTCATGGTGGTGCCGGCCTTCGCTCCCCTGCTGGGTCAGGCAGTGCTGAACCTGAGTTCATGGCGTTGGGTGATGGCTGCCCCCGCAGCGGTGACATTGCTGTTGGCTGTGTGGCTAATCCGTCTCCCTGAGACCCTCCCTGCCCACCGGCGCCGTCCACTCACCCTCGGACGCACCCGCCAGGCCATCGCCGCCGTCTTCACCAGCAAAGTGACAACCGCCTCGGCCTTGGCGGTCATGTTCGACTTCGGCTCCTTCGCCGCGTTTCTCGGAAGCATCCAACTCATATTCGACGATGTCTACCACCGGGGGGACCAGTTCGCCTACTACTTCGCCGGGATGAGCGTGATCATGGGAGCGGTCATCTTCGCAGGAAGCCGGCAAGTGAAGAAAGTAGGGGCCGACCGGGTGATCATGATGACCTTGCCGACCGCGGTGGTCCTGTCGATTGGGTTGGCTCTGTGGTCCTGGCAATCCGGCGGTAGGCCGTCGTTCCTCATCTGGTTCGCACTGATCACGGTGATCAATTCCCTCCGAACCCTTGCGAATCCTCTGATCCAGGCACAGGCGATGCAGCCGATGGGTGATTTGGCCGGAACGGCAGCGGCGGTGATCGGCACCATAACGATGGGCGGTGGGGCAATCCTCGCCAGCTTCGTCGACCGGGCCATCGCAGGTTCGGTCACGCCGCTGGTCGTTTCCTATGCCGGCTACGGAGTCATCGGCCTTGCCTTCGCCCTCTGGGCTCGCCGACACCGATAAACCTCCTTCCAGAAATTCCGGTTATTCGCAAGGGGAATATCTGTGGCCTTTTGTAGAGTTGATATAGATAGACTAAGATTTTCTTATAGACAGAAGGGTATATATAGGAGCCTGAGATGTTCGACCGACTCACTGCCAAAAGCCGCCAAGCGGTCGCCGATGCAGAGGGACTGGCCCGCCAACTGAAGAGTCCCGAGATCACACCGGCACATCTGCTGGCGGCTCTGCTGGGCCAAACCGACGGATTGATGCTGCCTTTGGTGGATGCGGTAGGCGCACAGCCTGCCATGCTCAAAGCCGACACGGAGGGATTGTTGGCATCGCTTCCCAGCTCCTACGGCGGCTCGGATCCGGTCGCCGGTCGGGAACTCGCCAAGGTCCTGACAAGGGCAGACCGGTTCAGAGCTGAGTTTAAAGACGACTATCTGTCGGTGGAGCACCTGTTGCTGGCCCTGGCCGAGGCCAAAGGAACGGAGGGAGACCTCCTGCGCCGGCACGGGCTGGACCGCCAGGCCATTCTGGAGGCTCTGACCGAACTCCGGGGTGCGCACCGGATCACCAGCCCCGATCCCGACGCCACTTTCGGCGCACTGGAACGCTTCGGACGGGACCTCACTGCCCTGGCCCACCGGCAGAAGTTGGACCCGGTGATCGGCCGGGACGACGAGATCCGGCGGGTGATGCAAGTGCTGTCCCGTCGCACCAAGAACAATCCGGTGCTGATCGGGGAACCGGGTGTGGGCAAGACCGCCATAGTGGAGGGACTGGCGCGGCGAATGGCCGACGGGGACGTGCCCGAGAGCCTGAAGACCAAGCGCATCGTCGCCCTGGACATGGGAGCGATGGTGGCAGGCGCCAAATACCGGGGTGAGTTCGAAGAGCGGCTGAAGGCTGTGCTGACCGAGATCAGCGCATCCAACGGTGAGATCATCACCTTCATCGACGAGATGCACACCATCGTGGGGGCGGGCGCCGCCGAAGGGGCCATGGACGCCTCCAACCTGCTCAAGCCGATGCTGGCCCGTGGCGAACTGCACATGATCGGCGCCACCACCACCGACGAGCACCGCCTCCACATCGAGAAGGACGCCGCTCTGGAACGGCGGTTCCAGCCCATCCTGGTGTCCGCTCCCTCGGTGACCGACTCGGTTGCCATCCTGCGAGGCTTGAAGGAGCGCTACGAGGTGCACCACGGAGTGCACATCACGGACTCCGCCCTGGTGGCCGCCGCCACTCTCTCGGATCGCTACATAACCGGGCGGCACCTACCAGACAAGGCGATAGACCTCGTAGATGAGGCGGCCTCGCGCCTCCGCATCGAGATCGACTCGATGCCCGAGGACATCGACAGGCTGACCCGCGTGGCGACCCGACTCGAGATCGAGCGGGAGGCGCTCCGGATGGAGTCGGACAGGAACGCCCGGACCCGACTTTCGGAACTGGAACAGCAACTGGCCGACGTCCGGGAGGACCTTGACGGCCTCACTGCCCGCTGGCAGCAGGAGAAGCAGGCCATAGCCTCCATCCACGGCATCAGGGAACAGATCGAGGAGGCAAGGGCCGAAGCCGAGGTGGCGGAGAGAAGGGGCGACCTCCACCGGGCGGCAGAACTCCGGTATGGCGTGCTGGCCGGTCTGGAGACCGAACTGGTTGAGAAGGAGGAGCACCTGGAGAAACTGGCAGCCAACGGCCGGATGCTGTCGGAAGAGGTGACCGGGGAGAACATCGCCGAGGTTGTCTCCCACTGGACGGGAGTGCCGGTCACCCGGATGCTGGAAGGCGAGGTGGCCAAGCTCATCAACCTGGAGAGCCACCTCCATGAGCGGGTGGTCGGACAGCGCCAGGCCGTGCAGGCGATCTCCAACGCCGTGCGCCGCAGCCGGTCGGGCCTCTCCGACCCCAACCGGCCCGTCGGTTCGTTCCTGTTCCTGGGCCCGACCGGGGTCGGCAAGACCGAACTGGCCCGGGCCCTGGCCGACTTTCTCTTCGACGACGAGCGGGCCATGACCCGGATCGACATGTCCGAGTACTCCGAGAAGTACTCCGTGAGCCGTCTCATCGGGGCGCCTCCTGGTTACGTCGGATACGACCAGGGCGGGCAGCTCACCGAGGCGGTGCGCAGGCGTCCCTACACCGTGATCCTCTTGGACGAGGTGGAAAAGGCCCATCCCGAGATCTTCAACACCCTGTTGCAGTTGCTGGACGACGGCCGGCTCACCGACGGCCAGGGTCGCACGGTCGACTTCACCAACTCGGTGCTGATCATGACCTCCAACCTGGGATCGGAGTTGATCGATCCCGGCCTGGGATCCGAGGTGATCGAGAGCCGGGTGATGGGAGCGGTGCGCGGTCACTTCCGGCCCGAGTTCCTGAACCGGGTTGACGAGATCGTGGTGTTCGGACGATTGACCCGGCCCGAGTTGGCCCGGATAGTCGACCTGCAGTTGGGCAGGCTCCGGCGGAGACTGGCCGCACGCGGCCTGGGACTTCAGGTAACCGATGGCGTGAAGGAGATCCTGGCCGAGGAGGGATACGATCCTGCATACGGCGCGCGCCCCTTGAAGCGGGCGATCCAGCGCCGGCTGGCCGATCCCCTGGCCATCAGGTTGCTGGAAGGCGAGTGGCCGACCGATTCGACGGTGGAAGCCTATGCCGAGGGTGGCGCCGTCGGGTTCCGTCCGGCGGCGTGAAACCGAGCCTCCGGGCCGCCCAAACAAAGACATGACCGACCCCCGGGTCAGTACCCTCTAATTGGATGGGCTCCCGGGAACACTGGTCGGATATGTGGATAGGCCTGCGCCTAATGGTCGCGGGAGTGAAGCGCTACCCGCGCATGACGGTGATCGCCGTCATGGGAGCTATGACCTGGATGGTGGTCACCATCATCAGTCCCTACCTGCAGAAGTTGGTGGTTGACGACGCCGTAGAGGGAAACCAGCGGAACCTCCTGTTACCCCTGGTTCTCCTTGTGTTGCTGGTCGGGCTAATGCGGGCTAGCAGCATCGCCTGGCGGCGCTGGAACGCCTTCAAGCTCTCTTACAGCTTCGAGGTGCATCTGCGCGGGCGCATCTTCTCCGCCATCCAACGGCTGGGATTCGACTATCACGACCACGCCTCGGCGGGAGAGTTGATGGCTCGATCCTCCACCGACGTCACCCAGGTGCGGTTGATCTTCATGATGCTCCCCATCACCGTGGCCAACCTCATCACCATGGCGATGGTGGGAGTGATGGCGTTCGTGCTCGATCCGGTCCTGGGCATGGTGGCCGCCATCACCCTGCCGGCCATGATCGTCTTTGCGGCGTTGTATTCCCGCCAGGCGATCGGCATTTCCTTCCAGGTCCAGCAGGCGCTTGCCGGGATGAGCAGACTGACCCAGGAGGGGATTTCGGGGATCGCGGTGACGAAGGCCTTCGGTCGGGAGGCCAGGGAAGCTCGCAAGGCGCAGGGAGTGGCGACCGACATCTTCGACAAGTCCATGAGCCTGGCCCGCTTCCGGTCGGTTTACCTGCCCTGGCTGGAACTGCTCCCCACTCTCACCACCCTGGGGGCGCTGTGGCTGGGTGGGCTCAGGGTGGCCAGCGGCGAGATGACCATCGGCGATCTGGTGGCCTTCACCCAGTATCTGGTGATCCTGTACTTCCCGCTCCGGATGACCGGTTGGTTCTTCGCCGAACTCCCCCGCGCCTCGGCCGCCGCGGCCCGGATAGTGCAACTGCTGCAGACCCCTCCATCGGTCACCAGCCCCGACGCTCCTCGTCCGTTGGGCCCGGGAGGCGGTGAGATCCGGTTCGACAGGGTCTCCTTCTCCTACAACGGCGTGGAGGTGCTGTCTGACCTTGACCTGTCCATCCCGGCGGGAAGCAGCGTGGCCTTGTTCGGGGCCACCGGTTGCGGCAAGACCACCCTGGCCCAACTCATCCCTCGTTTCTACGATCCCCAGGCCGGCAGCATCTCAG
>JAPPKR010000169.1 GCA_028819835.1 bacterium
AGACTGGGCACTTTCGGTGATCGACTCTGGGCACTTTCGATGATCGCCGTCATTGATGAATTCCAACGCGACAACGGCCTCTGAACAAGGGTTCCCGAAACCCACGGACATAGCCGACCTGCAGGCGGCTATCGGACCGGGCATCCACGCTGGGGTTGGTTCCGGACGGCCAGAAGCCGTCCTACGGGAGCATGTCTAACCGGCCCTGAGCGGGGGATTCGGCACACCAACAGGAACCGTCGCCCCCACCCCGGAAAAGGACACCCTAGTCGACGCTATGGAATCGTTAGCCCGCGGCCGAGGTTTGATGGCGGAGGATCTGCACGAAGACTTTCGGCCGCGGGAGCGACACCGCTGAACGGTTCATCAGCCTCAACAGTCTATAGGGTGAGCTGCCCACACCCATTCTGGAGTCACTTGAGATGGGCAGAGAGGTCGGTAAGACTAACACCGTCTCGCCACACAGCATTGTCTACACGTATTCGCGCCGTACCAGCTTCGATTTCCAGTTGAATGTCGCTGTTGCTTGGCCTCGTAGCGATGTCGCGCAGATCGTTAAGCGCATCAAGTTCTGTACATAGTGGCTCTATGAGGGGACCGATATTCGGCACGAACCGCATGTTGGCTCGCACCTCCTCCCGATCTAGGCCCGCCCCATCCTGTCCAACGGAAACCACACAGAGCAGGAACCCATCCCCTCTCTCGACGGCATTGTCGGCTTGTCTGGCTGTCATACGCACTCTTTGCTCTCGCGTGGCCTTAACTTCAACCAGCCAGGTGCGGTCGTTTAGTGCCAATTCGATGCCAATCTCTTCATTTTCTTGTATCAGGTCATATTTGATCTCAAAGTCAGAGCCAATCCCTGTGCGCCTCACCGTGAATCCTTCATCTTGCAGTCCCTCCTTTACTAAATCCTCTACAAGGCTTCCCAAACGTTGATTCTCACCTACGATCCGTCGCCGTTCTCTGCGTTCCGCAAGATGCTTGGTGAGATTTCTGTCCGTCTTCATGTCTTCCACAAAGTCGCGGACATGGGTTAAATCGCCACCAGTCGACACCAGAATATTTGTCATTGTGTCGTCAAGAGCAGATCGAGCATCGTCGTCCTGAACGACGAAATGCCTCATCAGATCAAAACGTGTTATCCGTATTGCCTTCAGCAGTTGGCTGGTGGTGGGATTGTGGCTTAGAGAATCGGGGGTCCAGCCACTATCCCTCAGGAGATTCGCGAGCGACTGCGCCGTCGCGCGGTCCCGTATGTCCTTACCCTGCGGAACCCAAAGATTCCTTACAATCGGAACTAACCATGTCGCCTGATAGTATCTGTGTTTGCTTCGACATTCGCATTGAGCTGTTCCTATTTCTAAGCCTTCAGGATCGTGTGCGATCAACCATTCTGTTAGAAAGCGCCAGAAGAGACGAGCTCTCGTTTGACTGTCACGCACACGTGCCATTATCCCAACTCTGTCCTTAGTAAGAAGGACTATGTCAGTAACCGATATATTATCGACTGTCTTGTGTTCACCATCTGGCAATGGTTCGTCGGGAAGGAAGTGTTGAAGAGTTATGTCCTGCCGTACAATTACATCCGTTCTCACATAATCTCTTTCTTTGAGCATTTGCCAGGGTTCACCTGTAGGCATTGCCGTGAAGAAATCGTTCGCCATGATGTGCTGCCACGGGAAGAGATCTGCGTACTCTTGAAGATCCTTCGCCCATGCTTTGATTGGCGCAAGAGGAAGTTCTGCCTCACCACTAGCCCTCTGACCTAGCCATAGCACCATGCGGGTGCCAGCACCGGGCCTAGTTGCAAAGGCAGGAAAGTCTGTGATGTAAGACCATTGCTGTTTAGCCACAAGCCAGGCCAAAAGTTGGGAACTAGCTTGAGCGAATTCACTTCCAAGATCGTCTACATCGCAAAGCTGCTGAAGTTTATCTACTATCTCCTGAACGACTTCTCTGTTGCTGCGTTCTCCTCTGCCTAGCTCATTAGCCAGGGAAGAAGGACGGGTATCGCGAAAGGAGCGTCGAATTCCCAGATGGAGGATGTCATCGCCGATCCGTTTAAGTTCTTCTGCTACATTGTTGTCACGATATAGGTTGAAAAGCGTGTCAAAATAGCCGGCCTGATCAGGAATAATACGACACTCCCGAATCAAGTTACCAAGGCCGTCACTCTTGAGGAATCCATATAGCTGGTCGAGCCATGCGACTGCATCGACTCTTTCGCCGAGGATACTCTGCAGGCTTTCAAGGGTGCCACCTTCGGTATTGGAGGTTGCAGTCCCATTGTCGAGATGGGCCACCAGTTTGTTACCGTCCCAGCCTTCATCGAATGACGTCACCTCGCATCCCATCACGATCGCCCAACTCCTAAGCGTCCGGCACCAGCCAGCAGCCTCTTGGCGTTTTGGCAACTTTTCGCCGAAGGATTTCAGATGACTCAATAGATCCCAAAGTTCTTTTACACCTTCTGCTTCTCTTGAGAGCGGTATAATGGCATCGTCAGGCGATTGAAGGTCATGCCCATTGACGACTGCCGGAGCGTTTCTAATTAGAGACACAAGATGTCGGAGTCTGGTTTGTAGCCAGGCACTGTTCAGCCACGTTTGTTCAGTGATTGGCGGGATCTCTGCCAGCCTATAGGTGTTCAGTCCCCCGGCGTGTGCCACAAAGTCGAGTAGCTTGATATGTAGCGTGCACGCCTCTTCGACAACAGACTGGTTGGTTTGGTTTGCCGAATCATCGCTTTGTCCAAGGTAAACACCATCACGGTTCTCTGTGGGGGTGAACACCAAGCTGTTAATGACAGCTGGAAAACTGAAAGTTTCGGTCCCTACCAAAGGGAAACCCAAAAAGAGTCTTGGAACGTTCTCAATGGGCAAGCACATTAAGCCATGATCTGTTGGTTCGACGGGAAAAGCCACTGATGTTTGTATGTTGTCTGCAATAAGAAACGTGCGCTCAAAAAGAGATCCGTTTTCGTTTATTCCCACCGTGATGCGCTGTAGCCCTTTATTAAGGGAAATGCGGTCAATCACCTCGTAGCTCGTGGTTCCATCTGGAGACTCAATGATGATGCGCCGAAACTGACGATTAAAGACGACTACGAATGGAGCGCACCTTTTTAGAATGTCAATCCCCTCTTTGACGGCTCCTGCCGAGTCCTCATCTATAGGGTATCGGTATCTGGTCGTAAAACTGTCTCTGCCAACATCTATAATCTGCCTGTCTGCACCGACATCTGTAGTCACATCAAAATCTCCCCAGGCTCGATCCATGGAATCACTGAGCGCTTTGGTGGAGCCAACCTCACGCTTCAAGCGAAAGTTAAAGGGGCTTCCGTCGTTGAGTTGTCCAGAGACATCTATCTGTGGTGATAATAGATGTGTCGTCAGAAAGCCGCTGCCATATTGTCCGATTTTATTCTCGTCCTCCAGTTTTGTGGAACCATGGTAGATAAGGTGAGCCACCTCGTCTGGGGTGAATCCGAGACCATTATGCTGAAAGACAAGTTCTCTACTATTAACGTGAACTTTGGCGACCAGGTGTGTATCCTTATCTGATGAAGTATCACGTGCATTCTGCAGCAGTTCCCAAATCCATCGCTTTTGCATACGGGCGCGATTCGATTCGAAGTCTCTAAGGTGATTAAGTATTCCCTGTGCAGTGTTTTCCGTTAGTACGCGATCCTTAATCTTGTCTTTGTTGTCCACTGTTACTCCATTTCTGACGGGGTGACTTCCTCCGCCAGTTCGATCATCGACGGGACGGCGCGACGTGGGCCGCGTTCCCTGACGCCTGCTTTGCGATCCCCGATGTGGCCGTGTACGGGAGTTTCCGCTGGTCATGAATGCCTGGGCAGACTGGAACGCAGCGGCCGATCCCGGATTCCGCTTCGCAAAGGTTACTTTCCAGGTTGGAGATCAGCGAGCCAGTCGGTTTATGTCCCCCTCCTCAGCGCGTGCCCAGGGGTGTCGTTAGTACGGCGATGGTTGTCGATCACCAGCGTCCCGTTGACGATTACATGCGGGATGCCGGTGGGGAACTGGTATGGGTCCTGCATAGTGGCGGTGCTTCCCACGGTTTTGGGGTCAAAGACCACGAGGTCGGCTTTGGCGCCGTCTCGGATTACGCCGCGGTCTGAGATGCCTAGCAGGCCGGCAGGGTAGGAGGTCATCTTGCGGATGGCTTCTTCTAGCGTCATCAGGCCTTCGTCTCTCACGAGGCTGCCGAGCATCTTGGGGAATGTGCCATAGGTTCGCGGGCTTGGTGCGGAGCCCACCAGGAGGGCATCGCTGCCGACTGCGCACAGGTCGTGGCTAAGCACGTGGCGCACTGTTTTCATGTTGTTGGAGTCGTGGCCGACATACGACAGGCCCAAGTTCTCCGCCAGGAGCAGGTCACAGAGCGCATCCAGCGGGTCGAGACCCATGGCGGCGGCGATCTGGTCCAGGGGGACACCCTCGAAATGCTGGTAGTCGGGGTGTTCGAATCCGCTGAGATGCCAATCGCCGGGGTATCGCCAACGGCTCTGGCGGGGGTCCGTCTCTTCTCGCATCAAGGCTCGGGATTTCGGGCTGGCGAGATGTTCAAGCACGCGGTCCGGTCCGCCTTCCTCAATCCAATCGGAGACGGCCACGATCGCCCGGGTGCCTCCCTGGTTGTAAGGGTAGGCGTCGAAGGACACTTGGAGACCCTCATCGCGGGCTTTCTCGACCAGGTCGAGGAGATCGTTGAACTCACCGTCTTTCTTGGAGAGCGAGGCGTAGTGGGAGATGTGCAATGGGGCGCCGGTGCGGCGGGTGATCTCGATCACCTCACGGAAGGGATCGGTGAAGGTGGCGCCCGCTCCATAGCGCACGTGGGAGACGTGCATGGCGCCGTTGCGGGCGGCCACCTCGGCAAGCTTGGTGAGTTCGTCGATGTCGGCGAAGCTCCCGGGCGGGTAGGTCAGTCCCGTCGAGAAACCGAAGGCGCCCTGGTCGAGGCCCTCCTGCAGCAGGTGTCTCTGTGCCGCCACATCATCGTCGGTGAGTTCGACGTCCGACCAGCCGACGGCAGCCACCCGCAGTGGCGTATTGCCGATGACATAGGCGATATTCACGGGTACCGACCTGTCGTAGAGATCTAGGTACTCGGCCACTGTGTTCCACGTCAGTCCCGGCGGGCGGCGTCCGTCGAGGCCGGCGTTCATGACGCTCCAGCCGTCGAGGTCGTCGGAGGACGGGAAGGGTGCGTAGGAGTTGCCGTCGACTCCGATCAACTCGGTGGTGACGCCCTGCCGCACCTTCGGCTCATGGGCTGGGTCGGCCAGGATCGCCATCGTCGAGTGAGCGTGCATATCGATGAAACCCGGGCATACGGCCAGCCCGCGGGCGTCGATCACGCGACCGGCTTCCAGATGGTGCGTGTCGCCGCGGAAAAGGACGAGGGTGTCTCCATCGACGCCGACGTCCGCTTTGATCCACGACGATCCGGTCCCGTCGTACACGCGGCCGCCGCGGATCAGCAGGTCGAGACTCATGCCTGTCCGGACCTTGCCAGGTACCGCCCGTTCTCGGGTCCCACTAACTCACCGTCCGAGAGGACAGCCGACCCGCCGCGTACCACGAGACTCGGCATGCCATTGGTGGAGATTGACTCGTACAACGAGTAACCGGCGGCCGGTTCGAGGTTGTGGTGGGTTAGCCGGGTGTCGGGCTGCTCCTCGGGAATGACCACCAGGTCCGCATCCGAGCCTTCGGCCAGGATGCCTTTCTGCGGGTAGATCCCGTAGATCTGCGCCGCTCTGGTGGAGGTGACTTCTGCAAGGCGCTCGATGGTCAGGTGT
Organism: bacterium; assembly: GCA_028819835.1. The sequence goes on from JAPPKR010000169.1 coordinate 5,834, forward strand.
CCTTTCTTGAACCCCTCGCTGAAGGCGAGAGGCAGCATGACCCCGGTGCCGGCGATGCCGCCGAAGGTGGCGTCCAGGATGTTGTCGGCTGCCAACTTCACCCCGAGGGTCTTGGGCGAGTGGTCCGAGGAGAGGTGATCGATCCGGCCTTCGGCCAGCGCGTCCCACAGGGGAGCGAGGTGCCCGGAATCTCGCAGGGGCGGGCCGACCTTGCCCAGCGGTCCCCGTTCGAGAACCTCGTCGTTGGTGAGCAGCAGGTAGTGGATCTGCGTCTCGGCAGTCACCGATGCTCCGGAGTTCTTCAGAGTCCCCAGCATGGCCGCTCCCGGCGCAGAGGTGCAGTGGACGAAGTGGAGACGACTCCCGGTCAGTGCGGCGAACACGGCGGTGCGGTTCATGCCTTCGGGTTCCAGTTCCACCGGCTGGCTGCGCAGGTAGCTGGCATTGGTGACTCCCCGCTTCCGTTCAACTGCGTCGAGGTAGTCGATGGCGCCGCCATTCTCGGCGTGGACCAGGGTGACGCCGCCCACCGCCGCCGCCCGCTCCATGAGGAGGCAGATCGAGGCGTCGTCCAGCATCTGCCCCCGCTGGGCGTAGGCGACCATCGTCTTGAAGGAGGTGACTCCGACCTGGGCGCTTCGAGCCACGGTCCCTTCGATGTCATCACCGGGCAGAAAGAGGGCGTTGATGAAGTAGTCGGCGGCGACGCCGTCACGCTCCCGCTCGATCTCCGCCTCGACGGATTCGGCGACCGTGGTCACCGGGGTTCGCTGCGCGTAAACCCCGATGGTGGTCACGCCGCCCCGAAGGGCCGCACGCGCCGCCTGGTGCAGGTCGTGCAGGAGCGGTTCGGTGATGGAGTGTCCGCCCAAGGAGATGTGGATGTGGGGATCCACGGCTCCCGGTAGCACCCAGGCGCCGTTGACGTCAGCGACTGTCTTGCCATCTAAGCCCGTTCCGATTCCCTTGATGACACCGTCCCGGTACGAGATGTCGCCCTCTTGGACGCCGTCTGCGGTGACCAGACGTCCGTTGCGTAAAACTGCGGTCATGCGTCTCCCAACCGGGCGGCGATCCGTTGCTGGGTGGCCGCCGAGGTGATCGCCTCCAGGGTGGAACCCCAGGATTCTTCGTCCCACGCCACACCTCCGAGCGAGTTCAGGTGGGCCTTCATCGCCGCCAAGGCCGGGGCGTCAAGCGCGGCGATCTCTGCGGCAAGGTTCATCGCCGCAGCGTCAAGTTCGTCGGGAGCGTGGACCGAGCGGACAAAGCCGAGGTGTTGGGCTTCCACAGCAGTCAGCCGGCGGCCGGTCAACAGCATGTCGCGAGCCATCGAATCCCCCACCCCTCTGACCAGCCGGGCGATGTCGCTTCGAGTGATGACGATCCCCAGGATGGCGGCCGGGATCGAGAACCAGGCCCGGTCGGAGGCGATCCGGATGTCGCAGGCGGCGGCGACCTCGGTCCCCGCCCCCACCGCGGCGCCGCTCACCACGGCGATCACCGGTTTGGGGCAGGCCTCGATCGACGCCATCACCCCTTCCACGCCTTGCAGTGACTCTTGCACCGAGGCCGTGTCTGCGCCGCCGAACTGTTCGATGTCGGCCCCGGCGCTGAACACGCGGTCGCCGGTCGAGGTCACCAGTACCACCCGTACCGAGTCGTCGCGGGCGCACTCGTCCATGAGTTCCGTCATCTCGCTCCACATGGAAACCGACCAGGCGTGCTTGCGTTCCGGGCGGTCGATGGTCACCCGGGCCACACCGTCACGGCGGGTGAGGCTCAGTTCGGGCATCAGAACACCCCGCTGCTGGAGGCCCCGTCCAAGTCGATTGCCGAACCCGTGACAGGAGCGGCGGTGTCTGAGCAGAGGTAGGCGATCGCCTCGGCTACGTCTTCGGGTGTCGTGAAACGTCGGAGTGGAACCCTTTCGTCCAGGTAAGCGGTCCGGAACTCCTCGTTGGTCATCCCGGCGTCTTCGGCCCAGACCTCGATGGCCTCCTCCATTCGATCGGTGGTCGTGAGTCCCGGATTCACCGCCATCACCCGGATGCCGTGCGGTCCTCCCAACTCGGCCACCGACTTGGTGAAGTGAAGCAAAGCCGCATTCAGGGACCCGAGCACGTAGGCGGGAGAGGCCGAACGCCCGGCCATGCCGACCACGTTGACGATCACACCGCCTCCGCCCTCCTTCATGATTCCGAAGACGGCGCGGGTGCACCGCACGTAGCCCATCAGCTTCAAGTCGATCGATGACATCCAGTCGCTGTCGCTGATCGCTTCGAGGTTGCCGAACGGCGAGGCTCCGGCGTTGTTGACGAGGATGTCGATCCCGTCGAGAGCCTCCGCGGCTTGTTCTACCACTCGACCAGGTGCATCCGGCAGTGAGAGGTCGGCAGCGACCTGGATTACGTCCACCCCGTGGGTCTCAGCGATTTGGGCGCAGGCTGCGGACAGCCGGTCCTCGCTGCGCGCCACGAGCGCCAGGTGGACCCCTTCGGAGGCGAGTCGATCGGCGGTCGCCAACCCGATGCCGGCGCTTCCTCCGGTTACCAGGGCCCGGCGGCCGCTGAGCCCTCGGGTCATTGGGGGTCCTCGAACACCATGGTCTGGTTGTGGCTGAAATTGACCCGGGGAGGAGAGAAGGCCTCGAGGGTGACACACGGATCTTCCGACGCCACCCGTCCGCCGTGCTCGACGCCCGACGGAGCGTGAATCACCTGCCCCGGGCCGACGATCCGCGTCTCCCCGTCCACGGTGAATTCAAGCTGTCCGGCCAACACGCAGATGATCTGCTCTTGGTGGTGGGTGTGGAGGCCGAAGTCGGTCCCCGGGGCCATCTCGGCGCGGATCACCTGGACGTCCTTTCCAGTGACGTTCCACACGAAGTCGCCCGGGAAGGCCTCGAACCCGTCCTGTTGGTTCCAATCGGTGAAGCTTGCCATGGTGCTCTCCCTATTCGTAGTAGCCGTCCGGTGATTTGATGATGGTCTTCCACTGCTCGATGTCGTGTGCCACCAGGATGGTTGCGCCGTCGCGGTCTTCGAAGCCTTTGAGCCGAGCGAGAGACCTGATGGCCGCGAACTCGTCGGTGGTGGTGGGCGGCGGGAGGCGACGGTCGATGTTGTCACGCCGGTAGGCCGCATCGCCGGTGAGCACGTAACGACCCGACGGCAGGTCGACCACCAGCGATTGATGACCCGGCGTGTGGCCGTCGGTCAACACCGCATTGACGCCGGGGACGATCTGGGCATCGCCCTCGTGGTACCGATAGGTGATCTCGGGGCGGTCGAAGTCCTTGCTGATGAACCCGGGCGCCCCGAACCGGTCCGGGAACTGGGCCCACCTGCGCTCGGCCACCTGCAGATGCACGGTGGCGTCGGGGAAGAGGCGGATGCCGCCGGCATGGTCCATGTGCAGATGCGATACGACCACGTGCGCGACATCGGCGATCGCGATGCCGGCCTCCGCCAGGCGCGCCAGCGGATGGTCGGCGTCTGACATCTCGAGTCGGAACGCCTTCGCCAGCCGTCCCCACGTCGCCTCCGGATCGGTGGCCGCATCCGGATCGCACCCCGTGTCGAACACCACCCAGCCGTCGTCGGTCTCGATGGCGAACATGGGAAGCGGGACCCCGACCTCTTCGTTCGACCCGCCGAACTTGGTCCGGAACTCGGCCATGTAGCAGGTGCCGGTGGGCAGGACGAACATCCGGTGAGCGGCCACTAATGCACCGGCATGGCGTCGGGGGGAACGGTGACCAGGGTTCCGCGGTGGCTCGTGCCGCGGTCGACCTCGCCGTCCTCGTACAGCACGTGGCCTCCGGCGATTGTTATCCGGGGCCAACCCCGCATCACCATGCCCTCGAAGGGCGTGTAGTCCGAGTGTCCGTTGAGTACGTCCGCGTCGATGGTGACTTCCTTCTCGAGATCGATCATCACCAGGTCGGCGTCGCTGCCCACTGCGATGGTCCCCTTGCGCGGCGAGGCGCCGATCAGGCGGGCGAAGTTCGCCGACGTGACTTCCACGACCCGTTCCAACGTCAGCCGTCCCTTGTTGACTCCCTCCGACAGCAGGACAGGGAGGATCATGGTCATGCCGCCCGGGAGACCGGGGCCGACGTCCCAGATGTTGCCCTGGCGGGTCGGCAGGTCGTAGTCGCAGTGGTCGGATCCCATCCAGTCGATGGTCCCGTCGGCCAATCCCGCCCACAGCAGTTCCTGGTCGGTCTTGGTCCGGAGCGGCGGGTTGACCTTGCCCCAGGTGCCGAGCGGCATGTCCATGTCCAGCACCAGGTACTGGGGACAGGTCTCCATGTAGAGAGGCGGGTAGCGGTCTCTCCCCGCACGGATGAGTTCAGGGCCGCGTCCGACGCTGGTGTGGATCACGCAGAGGGGCGCGCCGGCGTTCTCGGCGAAGATCGAGGAGCGGATGATCGCCTCCTCCTCGGTGAAGTGGGGGCGGTGATTGCTCCAGGTGGCGGTGTCGGTGGCGTCCGGGTCGGCTGCTATGCCCAGTTCGCGGTTGTGGAGGATCACGTCGATGTTCTCGGCGTGGATCAGCGCCATGACCCCGGGGCGGGAGGCCACCTGGCGCATCCCTTCGTAGATGAGCCCGTCGTCGAGCCCCACGATCCCGTATGCGGCCTCGGGTCCCTTCATGGCCATGTGGAACTTGTAAGAAGTCAAGCGCAACTCGTCGACGGTCTCAGGGATCTCCCAGACCTGCTGGGCGTTGGTGACCAGGCCGTGAAAGCCCTGGTCTACGATGCTGTGCGCCTCGAGGTCGGCGACATGCTGGGCGTGGGTGTCCTTGAAGGAGCCGGGCGACAGCAGGTAGTGCCACATGGTCGTCACGCCCCCGGTCACCGCTGCGGCGCTCTCCTCCCGGCACGAGTCCGCATATGGCAGGATCACCCCTAGATGCACGTGCGCGTCGATGGCGCCCGGAATCACGTAGGCACCCTTGGCGTCGATTACCCGGTCGGCGGAGGGAGCGTCGCCCGGGGGAAGGAGCGCCTGGATGACTCCCTCGCTGCAATGGACGGTGGCTCTGGTCCGGCCGGACGGGCTGACCAGGGTGGCGTCTTTGACCGTTAGTGACGTCATGTCTCGTACACCTTCTCGATGATCCGGACCTTCTTGCGCCCGGGTGACGGATATGTGCCGAAGGATACGACCTCGACCCTTGCCCTGACCCTGCACATGTCGGAGATGGCCTGCGCCAGCTTCGCCCGCAGTTCCTCGTCGTCATCGGCCGAGCGCCCCTCGCCTCGCTCCACCCGGACGTGCAGGGGACCGGGCCAGGCGTACTCCGGCTCGTGCTTGATGATCCGCACCGAGCCGGTGGTGGCGGGCCGGAAGCCTAGGACGATGTCCTGGAGGGCGGTGGGGAAGACGTTGACCCCCTTGATGATCATCA
>JAPPKR010000088.1 GCA_028819835.1 bacterium
ATCCCTCTGCGCTCTTCGCCGAGAACTACCGCCCCGAGTCCGGCTGGCTGGAGGGAATCGACTATCTGTTCCCCAACCTGCACGAGGCGACCGCCATCACCGGGAGGTCCTCGCCCGAGGAGGCGGCCCGGGCGCTCCGGGGTTTGGGAGCGAGGGCGGTGGTGGTAACAATGGGAGCCGATGGGTGTGTGGTTCTCGATGACAACGGCCCGGTTCGCATCGCGGCGATCAGGAAGTTCCCGGTGGTAGACACCACCGGCGCCGGAGACGGGTTCGCCGGCGGGTTCCTGGCGGTGACGCTGGCCGGGGGCACACCTGCCGAGGCCGCAAGGGTGGGGACCCTGGTCGCCGCCCGGACCATTTCGGAGCGGGGCGGGCACACCGGGAGCCCCTACCTCGACGAGTTGGGTGACCTGGCTGAAAGCCTGGGAGAAGAGGACCTGCAGGAAGCCGCAGCGCTGCTGTCGGGAGCGGGGCGTTCGGACTTGTCAGAGGGGACCCAGGTTTCATGAACGCTCCGATCCGCCTGGGAGAAGAGGTACGGGATGCGCTGGATGCCCGCCGGCCGGTCGTGGCGCTCGAAACCAGCATCGTCACCCAGGGCATGCCGTATCCCACCAACCTTGAGGCAGCCCGCGCCACCCAGGAGGCAGTCCGCGCCAGCGGTGCGGTCCCCGCTCTCATAGGGGTGCTGGGCGGAGAATTGGTGTGCGGGCTGTCCGATGTTGAACTGGAGCGACTGGGGACCTCCCCGGAAGCTGACAAGGTCCAACTCAGGGACCTGCCCCGCATCGTGGCCGAGGGAGGAGACGGCGGAGTAACGGTCGGAGCGTCGCTGTTCACGGCCGCCCGCTGCGGGATCGAGGTGTTCGTGACCGGCGGGATCGGAGGGGTGTCGCCCGGGGCGGGCACCTCCTTCGACGTATCCGCCGACCTCCGGGCGATCGCCGGCCACCCTTGCATCACGGTGTGCGCCGGCACCAAGGCGTTCATGGATGTGCCGGCAACCCTCGAGTACCTGGAGACCCTCAGCGTGCCGGTGGCCGTGTGGAGATCCAACCGCTTTCCCTGGTTCTACAGCCCCGACAGCGGCGTGGAAGTGGAGTGGCGGGTTGATGAAGCCGGTGAGTTGGCCGACGCCTTCCGCGCTGGACAGCGGCTCGAATACCACGGGGGGACGCTACTGGGCGTGCCGATCCCCGCCGAACACGCGCTGGACGCTCCGACCACCCGGGCAGCGGTTGACTACGCCTTGGGCGAATTGGAGAGCCGCGGCATCGCCGGTAAGGACGCCACCCCGTTTCTGCTGCGGGCCGTCTTCGAACACACCGAAGGAGCCTCCCTGGTGGCCAACACCGCGCTAATCGAGCACAACGCCAGAGTGGGTGCGGAACTGGCCTCGGCGCTGGCCAAGTCTGACTGATTGCAGGTACTCAAGACAAAGAGGGGCCGTAGAGAGGCGACCATCCCCTCCAGGGAAGCCGGCAACCATCCCAGCGAGTCGAGAGTCCCGACCACCCTCAAGTAGTCGGTCCCCAGGAAACCCTCGGCCTGGAAGGGGCTGAAGTCGATGGTGCGCCCCCATCCGTCCTGGACTGGGCGGCAACGGCTTTCACCTCGCGGCGGATCCTTGAGCGGAAACTGTCCAAACGCGCACGCCAAATGATCGCCTATAGGTGGTCAAAGCCTCCCGGGCACGCCCTGATATAGACCCCCGGGTCGTCAAGCGCCGCGGGTGCGAGGAGCGTAGAAGGGTCGGAGAGAGGCGGTGGCGGGAATGCGCACTCCAGCGACTTCGATCTGATACTCCCCCGCCTCCAGCCAGGACTTGGAGACGCCGTCGGGGTTGGAGAGATAACCCATCGCCAGACAGCGGTCCTCGGTGTAGCTCCACATGCCGGACGTGGTGCGACCCACCAGTTGGCCGTCTCTGAAGATGGGCTCGTCGTGATAGAGCAGCCGGTCGGGGTCCTCCAGGCGGAACTGGACGAGCCGTTTGGGAAGGATCCGGCCTCGCTGCTTCTCGAGCGCCTCCTTCCCGCAGAACCCGTCGGGCTTCTTCCAGTCCACCGCGAAGCCGAGACCGGCTTCGAGCGGGGTGTCCTCGTCGGTGATGTCGTGTCCCCAGTGCCGGTAGCCGGCCTCCAGCCGGAGGGAGTTCATGGCGTGGTACCCGGCGTGCCGCAGCCCGTGAGCGGCGCCTTCGGCTATCACCGCGTCGTACAGGGAGACCGCTTCGGAAGCGGCGACATACAACTCCCACCCCAGTTCTCCCACATAGCTCACCCGCATGGCCAGCGCCCGGTGGCCGGCCACTGTGATCTCCCTGGCGGCGCCGAACGGGAAGGCCTCGTTGCTTAGATCGGCGTCGGTGAGCGCCGACAGGAGGTCCCTCGAACGGGGACCCATCACCCCCAGGGTGGTCATGGTGTTGGTGATGTCCCGTATCCGGACGTCGTGGCCGCGCGCCGCCCTGCGCAGGTGTGCCCAGTCCCGGGAAGGTGCTCCTGATCCCGAGACCACCAGGAAGCGTTCCTCGGAGAGGCGGGTGACCGTCAGGTCGGCCTCTATGCCGCCCCGGGGGTTGAGCCACTGGGTGTAGACCACCCTTCCCACCGGGCCGGGAACCCGACCCGAGGAGACCCACCCGAGGAGGCGCGCTGCGTCGGGTCCCTCCACGTCGAACTTGACGAAGGAGGTCTGGTCGAAGAGCCCCACCGCGTGGCGGACGGCCAGGCACTCCTCGCCCGACGCCTCCCACCAGTTCTGCTTCCCGTAGGAATACTCATAGCGCCGCTCCATCCCCTCGGTGGCGTACCAGTTGGGCCGCTCCCACCCCGACATCTCCCCGAACACCGCCCCGGCCGCGTCGAGGCGGTCGTGGAGGGCCGAGTGCTTGACGTCCCGGGCGCTCTGGTACTCATAGAACGGCCAGTGCATGGCGTACAGGAGGCCGAGGCTCTCGGAGATCCGCTGCTCCAGGAACCCGAGTTCGGTCTGGTGAGGCTGGGCCCGGCGGATGTCCACCGGCCACAGGTCCGAGGGAGGATGGCCGTCGATGATCCAGTCGGCCAGCACCCATCCCACGCCGCCGGCCGACTGGATGCCTACCGAGTTGAACCCGGCGGCCACGAAGCACCGGTCGACCTCGGGGGCCTCTCCCAGGTAGTACACGCCGTCGGGGGTGAATGCCTCTGGTCCATTGAAAAAGAGTTGGATGCCCACCTCTCCCAGGGCGGGGACCCGGTGGATGGAACGCTCGAAGATCGGTCCGACGTGCTCCCAGTCTTCGGGGAGCGTCCTGAAACTGAAGTCGCGGGGGATGCCGTCGAGTTTCCAGACCTTGCCGCGGGGTTCGAAGAAGCCGGCCATGATCTTTCCGGTCTCCTCCTTGAAATAGGTGTAGTTGGTGGGGTCTCGCAGAGTTGGCATTCCGGGAGGCACCCCGTCCATGGGTTCGGTCACCAGGTAGAAGTGCTCGCAGGCCTGCAGCGGCACGTGGATCCCGGCGGTGGCGGCAAGCTGGCGGGTCCACATCCCCGCCGCCAGCACCACCGTCTCGCACTCGACGTAGCCCAGTTCGGTCTCCACTCCCACCACCCGCTGGTTCTCGACCTCCAACCGGGTCACCGCAACGTCCTCTATGATCTGCACCCCTCGGTCCTTGGCGCCCTTGGCGAGGGACATGGTGGTGTCCACCGGGCTGGTCTGGCCGTCCTGGGGGATCCAGGCCGCCCCTACCAGGTCGTCGGTGCGGACCAGGGGCCAGCGTTCCCGCAACTCGTCGAAGTCCATCTCCCGCATCTCCACCCCCACCGTGCGAGCCATGGACAGGCCCCGCATGATCTCCTCCCAGCGCTCGGGGTCGGAGGCCACCGAGATGGACCCCACCGCCCGGTAGCCGGTGGCCTGGCCGGTCTCAGCCTCCAGGTCCTCGAAGAGCCGGGCCGAGTAGGTGGCCAGGCGGGTGAGGCTGTAGGACGACTTGAGCTGGCTGACCAGTCCGGCGGCGTGCCAGGTGGTACCGCCGGTCAGCTTCCCCTGTTCGAGAAGCAGCACGTCCGTCACCCCCCGGCGGGCCAGGTGGTAGGCGACGCTGCACCCGACGATCCCCCCGCCCACCACCACCACCTGGGCGCGGTCGGGCAACCTCCCGGCGCCCGCGGCGGGCTCCTGTCCCGAAATCAGCCGCCCCTCACCGACTCGACCGGCAGGCGGATCGGGAACCGCTCCCGGATGCGGGCGTCGACCTCCGGTGAGACATGGCCGGGAAAGTGGCTGGCCAGTGTCTGGACCACGTACTCGTGGGCCCGGTCCGAGGCCGACAGGCCTCCGGCGTCCCACCAGTCCTCGGGGCTGAGCCGGTCCCCGACCTGGGGGTACAGGTACTCCTGCTGCATCACCCGGAGGGTCTGCTCATGGCCGAGGAAGTGCCCCTCGCCGGCGATCACGTCCCTGATGACGTGCTGGGCGAGGCTGTCGGGGTTGACCTCGATGCCCCGCACCGTCCGGTTCACCGCCCCCAGTAGGTCGTTGTCTATGACCATCATCTCGAGCGAACAGGCCAGGATGGAGGCCATCATCCCTGCCGACTCATAGATCAGGTTGGCTCCGGCCTGTGCGGCGAGGGCCACGGTGAGACCCTTCTCGTGCCCGGCCTGACCGTCGATGAGCTTGGAGTCGGTCATGCCGGCGGGCACGCCGGAGGGGAGTCCCAGCCAGTTGGCGACCTGAGCCGCCGCGGCGGCCAGCACCGCCTCCTCCCCGCTGCCCCCGGTCATCGCCCCGGTCCGCAGGTCGGAGACGAACGGCCAGAGCCCCATCACGCAGGGATGCCCGGGGGACAGCAGGTTGATGCAGGTCAGGGCCGCCAGGCACTCTGCAACGGCCTGGACCAGGGAGCCGGCCAGTGTGGCGGGCGAGGTGGCGCCCGCCTGGCCCGCCGACAGGAGATTGATGGGCATCCCTGTCCGGGCCTGCGCCACCATTGCCTCCGCGGTCTCCTGGGCGAAACGGAGAGGGGGGACCACGAAGGTGGCGTTGGCGGCTATGAAGGGACGCTTGCGGAACTCGCCCGGGCCGCCCAGCACCATGTCGGCGATCTCAACCACCTCATAGACGTGGGCGGCCTGGAAGAACGAAGTCCCGATCGGCTTGGTGGTGCCCATGATGGCGGCATAGGCGGTGTTGATGTCCACTTCGCGGGCGCCGTCCACCTCCCGGGTGACCACCGGGCGGACGAAGAAATGAATGTGCTCCAGAGTGTCGACCAGGCGGGCCAGGTCGTACAGGTCCTGGGTGGTGGAAGGGCGGTAGGCCTGGGTGACGTGATCGAACAGGAGGACCGCGGCTCCGGCGGTCCCGAAGTGCACCTTGCGGTCGGCCAACTCGATGGAGCGGCTCTCGTCGATGCCGTGCCACACCCAGGACTTGGCGGCCATCTCGATCGCCCGGTTCACAAGGGAACTCGGGAAATGGAGCCGTCCGTCGTCATCCACCCACCCCCCGGCGGCCGTCACCGCCTCAATGAACTCGGGGATCGGGTCTCCCATTCCCACCTCCTCCAGAAGCTTGAGGGCGGCGTCGAAGATGTCCTGCATCTGCGAGTCGGTGAGCGGGCGGTAGGCGCCTCCCATCATTCCCGGCCTGACCGGGCGTTCGCTCTTCTTCAGCCCGGCGGCACGGGCGGCCACCCGGGCGGCTCTTCCTCCCGATCGGCGGCTTCGTCTGCTCATCAGGCCCGCAGCCTTTCCGAGCGGGGATCCCAGGCAGGCCCGGCCAGCACCCGGGCGCGGCGGCGCTCGCCCATCACACGTATCTCGAACTCTGAGCCGGGGGACCGGTAGTCGGGATGGACGTAGGCAAAGAACAGGCTCTTTCCCACCGAGTACCCGTAGGCGCCGGAGGTGGTGAGGCCCATCATCGGGCCGTTGCCGTACACCGGCTCGTTGCCCCGGCAGTCGGCGTCGGCGGCGTCCAACTCCCCGTAGACGCACACCCAGGCAAGGTCGGTCTCCTTGCGCGCCAGGGTGGCGGCCTTCCCCTGGAACTCCTTCCGGTAGTTGATGAAGCGCTCGATGTCCGCCTCCACCGGGGTTATCTCGGTGGTGAGTTCGAACCCGTGGGCCTTGTAGGCCTTCTCGATGCGCATCACGTTCATGGCGTAGGCGCCGAAGTCGACCAGGCCCAGGCCGTCGCCCGCCTCCTTTATGGCCGCATACAGACCGGGCATCTCCTCGATCGGGTGATGGAGCTCCCAGCCCAGTTCACCCACATAGCTCACCCGGAGCGCCAGGCACGGCACCCCCGCCACGTCTATCTCCTGGCCGGTCAGCCAGGGGAAGCTCGGGGTGGTGAGGTCGGCGTCGGTCAGCTTTGCCAGGAGTTCGCGGGACCTCGGACCGGTCACGGCCAGGATGCCCCAGCGGTCGGTGAGGTCGGTGACCGTCACCTGCTCACCGGGCAGCACGTGATGGCGCAGCCAGTCCTGGTCGTGCTGTTCGGCCATGATCGAGGAGTTGAGGTAGAAGCGTTGGTCGCCGAGGCGGGTGATGGTCACCTCCCCCTCTATCCCGCCCAGGGTGGTGAGCATGTGGGCCAGCCTTATGCCGCCCGTTCGGGCGGGCAGGCGGTTGGCCGCCAGGCGGTCCAGCAGCGCTGCGGCGTCGGGGCCCGTGACTCCCAGCTTGGTGAAGGCGGTCAGGTCGGCGACGCCCACCCGCTGCCGGACCGCGGTGACTTCCTGGCCTACCGGTCCGAACGCCGACGAGCGCCGGAAGGAGTACTCCTCGGGGGAACCGTCGGGGGAGAAGTACCGGGCCCGCTCCCAGCCGTAGATCTCCTGGAACTGGGCACCTTTTTCGGCGAGGGTTTCATAGAGCGGGGTCTGTTTGATCGGGCGTCCTGCCTCCCGGTACTCCCCCGGCATCCGCACCTGGTACATCTCGTGATACTCATCAAGCGCCTTGGCGTGGGTGAAGTCGCCGGGGGCGTAGGGCCCGAACCGGCGGGGGTCCATCTCGGCCACGTTGATCTCAGTCTGGCCGTGCACCATCCACTGAGCCAGGTACTTTCCGGACCCCGGCCCCTGGCATATACCGATCGAGGACCCAACGCACATCCAGTAGTTCTTCAAGCCGGGCGCCGGACCGAGCAGGAGGCCGGAGTCCGGAGTGTGGGTGATCGGACCGCACACGACTCGCCTGATTCCTGCCTGCTCCAGGACGGGAGTCCGGCGGGCGGCCAGGTCCAGCCAGGGCAGGAGCTTCTCGACGTCGGGGGGAAGGAGGTGGAAGGTGAGGTCCCAGTCGATGCCCTCCATCCCGTAAGAGCGGGAGTCCTCGGTCTCATACGGGCCGATCAGCAGCCCGTCATGTTCCTGGCGGGTGTAGCAGGAGGACCGGGGGTCGCGCAGGACCGGAATCTCGAAGTCCAGGGCGGCCACCTCGGGTATGGCCTCGGTGACGACGTAATGGTGTATCACCGAGACGATCGGCACGTCCAGGCCGACCATGGCCCCCAACTGCGGACCGAAGTGGCCGGCGGCGTTCACCACGTGCTCGGAGACGATGCGTCCCTTCTCGGTGATGGTCTCCCAGCGCCCGTCGGGAAGTTGGTTCATGTCGAGCACCCGGTTGCGCCTTACGATCTCCGCGCCCAGTTGGCGCGCTCCCGCGGCCATGGAGTTGGTCGCCGAGGTCGGGTCGGTCCAGCCGTCGCCGGGAGTGTGGAGGCCCAACACCACCCCGTCGGTGTCCACCAGGGGGTGCAGGCGGCGGATCTCGTCGGGACCCACCAGGTGGGACTCCACGCCCACCAGTTCCAGCACCCCTTGGACGTATCTGAACCAGTCGGCCTCGTCGGGGTTGGTGGCTAGCCGGACTGCTCCGCAGCCGTGCCAACCGGTGTGGAGACCCGTCTCCTCCTCCAGTCTGCCGTACAACTCGGCACCGTAGGCGTGGACCTTGGCCATGTTGAGGCTCCCAATGAAGTGGGGGACCAAACCTGCGGCATGCCAGGTGGATCCCGACGCCAGTTCGTCCTTTTCCACCAGCACGGTGTCGGTCCAGCCCTCGTGCGCCAGGTGGTAGAGCAGCCCCACGCCCATGGCGCCGCCGCCCACGATCACACAACGCGCTTCTTCTCTCATCTCCCCGCCTCCACGGTCCGGCGCCGGCGTTCGGAATGCGGAATTATATTTGCCATGTCATCCCCGCTTTGTTCGGAAGTTGTTTTGTCCAGTTCCGGGCACCGGAACATTCCGGCTAATGATATGATGAGGATACCCCCATTTACGGAGGCTTGGAGGATGAAGAGGAATCTGGCCACTTGGGCGGGAGGGAGCGGCGACTTCGCGGCCGAACCGGTCTTCGACTCTGTCGAGGAACTCCGCAGTCACCGGAAGAGGCAGACCGCCCTCTCCTATCGTCTGTTCGGAGCGTTCGGCTGGGGGACGCTGGGAGACGGCCACATCACCGCCCGGGACCCCGGGCGCGCCGATTGCTTCTGGCTGCTCCGGTACGGCGTGTCCTTCCGGCAGGCAACCGTGGACGACCTAGTGTTGGTGGGGCCGGGCGGGCAGATCGTGGAGGGCGAGGGGCCGATCAACATGACCGCCTATTACATCCACGGACCCATCCACGACGCCCGGCCCGAGGCGGTCTCGGTGGCGCACACCCACACCCCCTACGCCACCCCCTGGATGGCCAACGTGCGGCCCTTCCGGATGATCTGCCAGGAGGCGACCGCCTTCTTCAGGTCGCAGGCCATCTTCGAAGGAGAAGAGGTGCAGGTGATGGATGCCGACACCGGAAAGCACATAGCGGCCGCGTTGGATGAGGCGAAGGTGGTGTTCCTCCGCAATCATGGACCGGTGACTGTCGGACAGTCTGTTGAGGAAGCCATTGGTTGGTTTCTGTTTGTCGAGAGGGTCGCCGAGGTGCATGTCAAGGCGCCGGAGGCCCAACCCATCTCCGATCACGCCGCGTTCATCGCCTCCACCGAGATCGGCCACCCCAGCAACGCGTTGGCCGCGTACGAATACGCGATCATGTCCCACATCCCCGATCCCACGGTGGTGGACTGACCCTCAGGCGGCGGGCGGGGGTTTCCCCGGCCGGTCCAGCGCCGATGGATAGTTAGTGTTTGTTTTGCCAATGTGGTGATGTTGGGTGGTGTTTTGTCACACCCCCCTGGCATACTGGAATCATGGCTAAAACAGGTATTGACCGTCGGAGCACCGACGAGGTCCGGGTGGTTTTACCCACCCAGCCGGTGGGCGACGCCACCTTGGAACAGCTTCAGGGTTGGTTGCAGTCCACTTTCCGGGTGGAGAACCAACTGGCCGGGTTCCGCACCGGGATCCTGGCCGAGTTGACCCGCCGAGAAGGTGCCCATATAACGGAGGACAACCTGCGGGAGAAGGGTCTGCGACCCCGCGGGAAAGCCCGCTCGGAAGTGGATACCGCGGTTGAGTTGGAAGAACTGCCCAAGACATCGGAGGGTATGCGTGATGGGGAGATCCCTTATGAGAACGCGCGGATCCTGGCCAAGGCCTCCCAGGAGGGAGAGATAGACGAAACAGAACTAGTGGACAAGGCGCGCACCCAGTCTCCGGACAAGTTCGCCGGGACAGTCAGGAAGTACCAGCAGGACCGCTCAGAAGATGATGGGATGAGCCGCCTGGAACGTCAACGCTCCCAGAGGTTCGCCAAGATCAGAACGGACCGCACGGACGGCATGACAGTGCTGTACGGTCGGTTCGACCCGATCACCGGCGCCCTCGTGGAGACTGCTCTGTCTCAGAAGATGGACGAGTTGTGGCGGGAGGAAGACCCCCGTGCACGGTGCTCCCCGGGACAGCGGATGGCCGACGCCCTGGCGGGGTTGGTCACCAGAGAAGACCCCGGCGAAGACGGGAAGCCTCCCCGCGGACCCAGGTTGTTGTTGATAGCCGACTACGACGTGATCGGCAGGGAACTCCAGAACGGTCGCCTCGGTGACGGGACTCCCATACCGGTAGAGAAGATCCGGGACCTGGCCTGCCAATCGGACATCCTCCCCGCCATCTTCAAGGGCGTATCACAGCCTCTGGACCTGGGACGGTCACGACGGGCCGCCAGTCCCGCCCAACGGATCGCCCTCGTCGCCCGGGACAAGAACTGTGTGGGATGCGGCGCCACCGCTAACTGGTGCCAGGCCCACCACATAATCCCCTGGGCCGTACAAGGCAACACCGACCTCGACGACATGGTCCTCCTATGCTCCCGCTGCCACCATAAGGTTCACGATGACCGATGGCAAGTACGCAGGAAACCATCCGGCAAGTACCACCTCAAACCACCGCTGAAACACGACCGGCCAACATCGGCCCGGCACAACCGGAGCTACCGGAACCGCCGAAGCCCCATCAAACAACGGAAATGAAACACTCGCCTGCTCTGGAATACAGGTTGTGAAAAAAACGGGTGACACAGGGTTGGATGACACCCCGCCCAGAACACATATTGACAAAAGCCAAGCACCAAAGCGGCTTGCTCAGACGTCGAGCAAGACCCCGTCAAGGGATCAAAGGGCTCCAGCGTCCCGCAAAGCCCCACCAAGGGCTGGCCGGACCGCGCTCGACCCACGGCAAGGTGGTGGCGGGGGCGGGCCCTTCAGGTGAGGAGACCAAGGCCGAATTTCGCGGTATAGCGGTCGGTTTCGCGAGCCGTTGAGGACCCGGTTGAGTTGCCGCCGATCCGCGGATCCGCTTAGGTGTTCACCTCTTCATAACTGGGGCTTCCGGTTCCCTCCACCCAGTAACGGCGCGCCCAGGCCACGCCTTGCCAGGTCCTCACCTTCTCGGGGACGACCTTGATCAACCAGCGGGGCTGCTTGAGGGTGGGGACGAGGTAGGTGGGACCGTTGGGACCCAGGTAACGCAAGGACATTTCTTCGGCGACTTCCACCCATTTGCCGCCGATGTTGGGCTCCTCCGCAATCTCCGCCATTCCCTCCACGAACACTTTGGGAATCTCCGCGGTCTGACCCGACTCATCCGGCGGACTGTGGGCCGCGTCGATCACCACGCACACCCGCG
>JAPPKR010000032.1 GCA_028819835.1 bacterium
GTTGGAGGTGCAGATGGGGGAGGGGCGGAACCGGGAGATCAGGCGGATGATGGAGTCATTGGGCTATCCGGTGCAGCGGTTGGCGAGGGTGGCGATCGGTCCGCTCCGGGACGCTTCGCTCCGGCCGGGCGGATGGCGCAGGCTGGGCGGCCCGGAGGTTGCCGCGCTTTACCGGGCGGCGGTGACCGAATAGTCTCGGAGGTGATGGAAAGCCACTTCCCCCCGGTCATGGAGATCGCCGCCCGCAACCGGCCGGTCCGGGCGGTCGTGCGCCCACCGGGTTCGAAGAGCATCACCAACCGGGCGCTGGTCGTGGCGGCCCTGGCCGGAGGGGGCGCCAGCCGCCTGGAGGGACCGCTGGAAGCCGATGACACCGAAGTGATGCGAACCGGCCTGCGCAATCTGGGGGTGCTGATCGACGACGCCGACGATCCCTGGCTGGTGCTGGGAACCGGCGGCGGGTTCTCGACTCCCGAGGGGGTGTTGGACGTGGGAGCCTCCGGCACTACGGCACGCTTTCTCACCGCGGTGGCCGCGCTCTCTCCCGGTGAGGTGACCATCGACGGCACCGAGCGGATGCGGGAACGTCCCATCGGCGACCTGTCCTCCGCCCTGGGCGAGGCGGGGGTGGAGGTGAGGACCTGCGACGGGTTCCTGCCCCTGAGGGTGGGAGGGGGAGGCTTGCCGGGCGGGGAGATCACCGTGGATGTCTCCCGGTCCTCCCAGTTTCTCTCCGCCCTGCTGATGGTCTCGCCCATGGCCCGGGGAGAGACGGTCATCCGGACGCGGGGCGAGATGGTCTCAGGTCCCTATGTGCAGACCACCCTGGAGGTGATGAGGGCCTTCGGGGCGTCGGTGGAGGTCGACGGCGGGGTCTTTCGGGTGAGACCGGACGGGTACCGGTCTTCGGCCTTCGAGATCGAGGCGGATGCCTCGGCGGCGGTCTATCCGATGGCGGCGGCGGCCATCACCGGGGGAGTGGTGGGCATTGAAGGGCTGTCGCGCGGATCCACGCAGGCCGATGCGGGCATGCTGGACGTGCTGGCGGAGATGGGGTGTTCGGTGCACTGGCAGGGAGCCAGGCTGGTGGTGGAGGGTCCGCCCGACGGAGTCCTTCGGGGGGTGGACCGGGATATGGGGCGCATGCCCGATGCGGCGCTGGGGCTCTCGGTGATGTGCCTGTTCGCTGCTGAACCGAGCCGGCTGAGGCGGCTGGGCACCCTGCGCCTGAAGGAGACCGACCGACTGGCCGCCCTCGCCACCGAGATCTCGAGGGCCGGAGGGGATGCCGTTGTGGAGGGAGACGATCTTCTGATCCGTCCGGGCTCGCTTCGTCCCGCCCGGTTCCGCACCTACGACGATCACCGCATGGCTATGTCCTTCGCGCTGGTGGGGCTCCGCCAGGAGGGAGTCGAGATCTCGGATCCCGGGTGTGTCACCAAGACCTGGCCCGGTTTCTTCACCATGCTGGAGAGGCTGTGAGCACCGGGGCAGGCCGGTGGCGGGGGGTGATAGCCATAGACGGTCCGGCGGCTTCGGGAAAGAGCACCCTGGCGCGGCGCTTGGCACAGGAACTCGGGCTGGGTTGGCTCGATACGGGGGCGTTCTACCGGGCGGCCGCGTTGGCGGTCCTCCGGGCGGGGGTCGCTCTCGACGACGAGAAGGAGGCGGTGGAGGTGGTAGGGCGAAGGGTGATCTCCCAGGACGGGGGCCGGACCTTTCTGGACGGTGAGAGCGTGGAGACCGAGATCAGGACGCCCCGGGTGACGGAAGCAGCCAGCAAGGTAGCGGTGCTCCCCGGTGTGCGGGAGGAATTGGTGCAGTCACAGCGGCGTTGGGTGGAGGAGAGGGGCGGGTCGGCGGTGGTGGAGGGTCGAGACATCGGTTCGGTGGTGTTTCCCGAAGCGCCGGTCAAAATCTATCTGACCGCCGACTCCGATGAGCGGGCCCGCCGGCGGTTGGCAGAGTTGGGTGACGCCCATGAGACGTCGTCAGTGCAGGAGAGCCTGGCTCGTCGGGATCGAACCGACGCCACCCGGACAGCCTCTCCCATGCGGCTGATGCCGGATGCGGTGGAGTTAAACACCACGGATCTCAACCCCGACCAGGCGGTGGAGCGGGTCCTCGGGTTGGTCCGGGCCGCTCGGGTGACCGGATGAAAGTCACCGGGTCCTCGGGCGGTGTCTCCCGGAGCATTGGGGGTGGGATGCTATGAGCCTGGTTCGGATCGTCGGGGCGCTCGATCCCCACGTCCACCTGCGGGGGATGGAGTGGGCACACAAGGGGGACTTCGCCACCGAGACCGCCGCCGCTCTGGCAGGCGGGTACACGGCCGTTCTGGACATGCCCAACACTCCTCCCCCCACCACCGACAGCCAGGGTCTGGAACGAAAGCTCGAAGACCTGGGGAGGAACGCCCGATGCGACTACGGGGTGTGGCTGGGCGCCCATCCCTCCGGGGTGAGGCCGCCCGCGGAGTTGGCCCGGCTGTCCCGGCGGGTGTGCGGCATCAAGCTCTATTGCGGGCACACAACCGGCGGTTTGACCATCGGTCCGTCCCAAATGGATCGCCAAGTGGCTTCCTGGCCGGGTCCGGGCGTGCTGGCCGCCCATGCCGAGGGGGAGTCGGTGGGCGTGTTCCTGGCGGCATTGGCCCGGCATGGGAAGCGGGGACACCTATGTCACATCGACACTGCCCGGGCGGTGTCCGAGGTGGCCGAGCACAAGAGCCGGGGGACTAAGGTGACCGCCGGGGTCTGTCCTCATCATCTGTTTTTTGCCGACCGAGACCTGCCTTCTCTGGGACCCAGAGGGGTGATGAAGCCCCCGCTGGGCACCCGGTCTGATCGCGAGGCTCTATGGGAAGGCCTCCGGCAGGGAGTCATAGACGTGGTGGAGTCGGATCACGCTCCCCACACCTGGGATGAGAAGCTCGGTATCCCCACGCCCTTCGGGGTGCCCGGGCTGGAGACCACCATTCCCCTTCTGTTCACCGCGGTGAAAGAGGGACGCATCACCGCCGACCGGGCGGTCGAACTGGTGTCGGTTGCTCCCCGCCGCATCTTCGGTCTGGATCCGCGCCCGGCGGGGACATACACGCTGGTGGATGTTGGGGTTCGGTGGACTATCACCCCAGAGAGCCTCTACACTTCGTGCGGGTGGACACCGTTTTCCGGCATGGAGGTGTCTGGAATGATAAGAAGAGTGGTTATCCGGGATACGGTGGTCTTCGAGGACGGTGAAGTCCTGGCCCCGAAGGGATTCGGTTCTAACCTGTATGACAACTTCTGCTGAACTCTCGGCCGGGGAGGCCACCTATAGGGCGCTCCGCCGGTTTTTGTTCGCCCTCCCACCCGATGACGCGCACCGGATGGTCATCGGGAGGCTGGCGGCCCTGGATCGACATCCCGGCCTCTGTGATGCGGCGGCCCGCTACCGGGAACGGCGTTCCCTTCTATCCGGCCGGGTGGGCCGGGTCATCCTCGACTCTCCCCTGATCCTGGCTGCGGGATTGGTGAAGGGGGAAGGGTTCCTCACCGAGGATGAGGCCATGAGGGCGGTGGCGAAGGGCCGGAACATCATCCCCGGGTGGCGGTCGGCGGGAGCGCTCTTGGGGCCGGTGGAGATGGGGACTTTCACCCCCCGGCCGAGACTGGGCAACCCCGGACAGGTGCTTTGGAGACACACCGAGGCTCAGAGCCTGCTCAACCGGGTGGGCCTGCGAAACCCCGGAGCAGCCGCGGCGGCGGCCTTCTTGGGCGACCGTTCGGAGGACCTCCCCGAGGTCTACGGAATCAGCATCGCCTCGGATCCGGACCAGGCCGATCCCGCCCGTCGCGTGGAGGAGGCGGCGGAGGCGGTGCGCTATTTTGCGGAGGCCGGCGTCCGTCCCTCCTGGACGACGGTGAACGTGAGCTGTCCCAATGTGGACCAGGGGTATGACCTGTCGAGCCTTCCCGGGGAGGTGGCCGACCTGTGCCGGGCGGTGCGTGGGGAGCTTTGGGGGGCGAGTCCCTTGTGGGTGAAGGTGGCGCCGGATGTGGGTCGAGGCCGGTACGGCTCGATCGCCCAGGCGGCGGTGGAGGGAGGAGCAGAGGCGATAGTGGCGACCAACACGGCGCCGGGCCGGCTGTCGGGGACCGAGATAGGGGTGGGGGTGGGGGGAGCTTCCCTTCACAGCCTGGCTCTGGAGGTGGTGGAGGAACTGGACGCGTTCCGCACCGAGTCGGGAGCGGAATTCGAGATCGTTGGTTGTGGGGGAGTGCTGGACGGTCAGAGCTACCGTGACTTTCTCGATCGGGGAGCGGCGGCGGTCCAGTACTGGAGCGCCCTGGTGTTCCGCGGGCCAACCGCCCCGGCGCTGATCCTGGCGGAGTCGGAAGAGCTTACGTGACAGCGGACCGGTCGGCCGCAGACGCTCTGTTGGAGGCCGAGGTGTTGATCTTCTGTCCGGATCGGCCCATCACGTTCGCCTCGGGGATGCGTTCTCCGGTCTACATGGACATCCGGCGGTTGATCGGGGTTCCATCGGCATGGCGGACGGTGATCGAGGGGTTGGGAGAGGTTATCGGGGCTCTGGACGGTGGGGTGGAAGTGGTGGCCGGTGTGGCGGCCGGCGGCATACCGCACAGCGCCGCCGTGGCCTACGAGGCGGGTCTGCCCTCCTGTTTCGTCCGCAAGGAAGCCAAGGGGCACAGCCGGGGGCGGGCGGTGGAAGGCGCGGATGTCAGGGGACGGCGGGTGGTGCTGGTGGAGGATGTGGTCACCACCGGGGGCTCCAGCCTCGAGGCGGCGGGGGCCCTGCGCGAGGCTGGCGGAGAAGTGACGATGTGTCTGTCGGTGGCGGGTTACGGCTTCGACGAGACCTTCACGGCCTTCGGTGAGGCCGGGGTGGAACTCTCCCTCCTGGTCCCCTTCATGGACCTGTTGACGGCGGCCTCACGGCGAGAAGAAGCCTCTTCGTGGGCACTTGAGGAGGCGCGGCGGTGGTGGTGTGACCCTCACCACTGGGCCCCGGGGGCTTAGGTGGGCAAGTTCTCCGAACGGCTTTCCGCCCGGATGGAACAGTCGGGGAGTCTGCTCTGTGTGGGCCTGGACCCGGCTCCGGATCTGGTCTTCGAGGATGAGCCCGTCGGGGCCGGCGACGCCCTGTTCGAGTGGGGTCGACAGGTTATTTCCCAGACCCATCGCTTCGTGTGCGCGTTCAAACCAAACCTGGCCTTCTACGAGGCGAGAGGCTCCGGGGGGATCGCCTCTCTGGAGAGGATCATGGAGTATCTGGGATCGGAGCATCCCGGCATCCCGGTGATCGGAGACGCAAAGCGGGCCGACATCGGCACCACCAGCGAGGCCTATGCGAGGTTCTTGTTCGACCGGCTCGGCTTCGATGCGGTGACCTTGAGCCCGTGGCTGGGAAGGGACGCCCTTCAGCCCTTCCTGGACCGGGGGGAGCGGGGTTGTGTGATCCTCTGCCGCACCTCCAATCCGGGAGCAGACGATCTGCAGACCCTGGAGGTCGGAGGAGAGTTGCTCTGGCAGCGGGTGGCCCGGATGGTGGCTGAGGAGTGGAACAGCTTGGGCAACTGCCTTCTTGTGATGGGAGCGACCCGCCCCCAGGATCTGTGCACCGCTCGGGAACTGGTTGGCGACATGACCTTTCTGGTGCCGGGAGTGGGGCCCCAGGGCGGGAGGTTGGAGGAGGTGTTGGAGGCGGGGCTCAACCCGGACGGGAGGGGTCTGATCATCAACAGTTCGCGGGGAGTGACCACATCCTCCGACATGGCCGGAGCGGCCTCGCAGATGGCGGCCGCCATAAATACGGCAAGGGGGATGCACTAGGCCCCTTCTGGAGGGATGGCGGGAATAGAGGGAGAAGGTCGCGAAAAAAACCCAGAAATTCCGGGTGGGAGCCTTGAAAACTGTCCCCGGCGCCGCACACACTGGTGGTAACAAAACATCGCGGCCGTCCGGACAGGCCTCGATCAATACCAAGTCTTGTCTCCCGGCGAGCGCTCGACAACCCTCCAAGGAGAGAAGCATCAAGCCGACGACCGAAATCCTCGGTTCGGACGGGCCTGCGCCTATCCGAAAATTTCAGCCGGAACGGTGGTGGCGGGTCGGGAGGGGAACCCAAAAAATTAAACCCCTGGATTGGCGGTCGTCGCCGAGGCCGAGGGGAAAGTCAGGGCAGCTTTGTTTCCTCTGGAGGTCGGGAGGGCATTAGGAGGAGGGGCCGCTCGCATTCCATCCCGACCCGGGCGGTGACCGATGCCCACACCTCGCCTTCGAACAGCTGGCGGGTGGCGCCCATGACAATCAGGTCGGCCTGCATTTGTTCGGCCTGGGCCATGATCGTCTCCGCCAGGTCCTGACCGGACACGTAGGAGACTTCCGGATCGATTCCGGCGGATCGGAACCCGCTGGCCAGCGTGGCCACCGCCCGTTGGCCGCGCTCTCGGACGTAGTCGGCCTCTGCAGAGGAATCGTGAGCTGGCGAGTCCTGGAGGTCCTCGGAGAGAAACGAACGAGGTTGGCGTTGAAATTGGTCCAGCAAGGACTGGGGTACCTGAACCACAGTCATGATCACGACTTTTCCGTCATCGCCCACCAGAGGGGCACAAAAATCGATGACTGGCGGTGCCTGCAGCACACCCGAGGTGCAAACCAAGATGCGCATGTCTGCCAGAATACAGGGGATGCTGGAAAACCAACTCGTAAACAAGGTCACTTGGAAGATTCCGAACGCATTGGCTTTGGTCGGCTCCGCCTCCGGGGAGACCTGGAACGGCATGACCACGTCCTGGATTACCCAACTGTCCATGGAGCCGGTTCTGATAGGGATCGGGGTGGAAAACCACGCGGTTACCCACCGGCTGATCTCCGAAGGGGGAAGCTTCACGGTCAACCTCTGGGATCCCGAGGACAAGCGCGTGTTCGTGAAATTCTCAAAGCCGGCTGTCCGCCAGGGGATGACTCTCAATGACCGGGCGGTGCGCGTCGGAAAAACCGGTGCTCCGGTGTTCGAGGATGCCGTCGCTTTCATGGATTGTGAGGTTCGGAGGGCTATTGACTTCGGTACTCACACGCTCTTCGTGGGGGAAGTGGTGGACGCGGGCATTCGAGACGACACGAAGCGAGCGGCGGCCATGAGCGACACCCGGATGAAGTACGGTGGCGTCAAGCGTGGAGGCATGTGACCTCCTGAGACCTCTGTCGCCTGGCCGAAGGGCCGCTCAGTGGGTGGTCAGCCGGATCAGGCGATGGTCTCGGCCAACGCGAAGTCCTCGGGGAAGGTGAGTTTGAGGTTGTTCGGGTCTCCGGGCGTGGCTCTTACTTCCAGATCGGAGAAACGCTCCACGGTTTCGGCGGTGTCCACTCCCTCGAAACCAGCCACTTGAGCGCGCCGATAGGCGGCAAGAAGCTCCGGTGCCGCAAAAACCTGGGGAGTCTGTGCCCTGTGAAGCCTTTCCTGGTCCAGCAGGGCGATCTCCCTTTGCCCGGCCAAGCGGTGGGTGGGCGCCTCCACCGGCAAAGTAGGCACGGCGCCTCCGTGACGGTCTGCGTCCCGGAATAGTTGGCGGAGCAGCGAGGGACTGACGAAGGGTCTGGCGCCGTCATGGATGGCTACCAGGTCGATATGTCCCTCCCCGATCTCTCCGGAGAGGGCTTCGAGCCCCCGGTACTCGCTGGCGTGGCGGGACTCGCCCCCGTCCGTCATCAGCCAGGGAGTGGTGATCCCGAGCCGTTCCACCACCTGTTCGGCTGCTCGGCGGTCTTCTGGTCTGATGACCAGCACAAGTCGGGCCACCCAGGGGGAACGATCCAAGGTCTCGAGGGAGTAGCTGATCATGGGCCGCCCACCAATGGGCACATACGCCTTGTTGGCGGGAAACCCGGCGCGTGCACCCTTCCCCCCGGCCAGGAGTATGGCCCCACCACGACCGCCGTTGCTTCTCATCAGGTGACAGGTAGGGTAGGTGACTCTTGTCAACCAAGCCAGCTTCCTCCCGGTCACAGCCGCCGGCCTCCCCTCAGGTCCTGGGACAGACCGCGGTGTTGGTCACTCCGGGGGCCATCGGCCGGAGCGGAGGCCTGGCGATCTCCGTCCGCGCGGTGAAAGAGGCTCTCGGGCGGTTGCCGCCCACGGTTCGGGCGGTGGCCATAACCGGTAATGGTGAGGCCCCGCCGGGGGAAGATTTCGATGCCATGGTGGCCGACCTGGATAAGGGCTGGGACGGAGTGGTGTCCGGTCGGCCGGTCTCCGAAGCTGTCAAATTGGTGGAGGGGGGCTGGGTGGCAGGGAGTCTCGATCGGTCGGGTTTGGTCTCGATCGTCCCTCCGATTCTCATCAACCGTGAGGTG
This sequence comes from bacterium, assembly GCA_028819835.1. The sequence goes on from JAPPKR010000032.1 coordinate 8,362, forward strand.
CTGGATGGGGTCCTTGCGGATCTCTCCGAGGACGGCTGGATCGATCCTGTCGAGGCGGTCATCGCCGCCGGGGGCAAGGTGGGGATACGCTCGCAGCCGCGGTAGCCGTCTCCCGACTACCCGGTCCGGCACCTATTCCCTTTGTTTGAAGGGGCTTCGGCGGTTTCGGCGGTTGCTGGTGCGCCGGGTGGTTGTTGGGCGGTTGTGTTTGAGTGGTGGTTTGAGGTGGTACTTCCCGGTTGGTGTTTTGCGTACTTGCCAGTGGTCGTCGTGGACTTTGTGGTGGCAGCGTGAGCATAGGAGGCACATGTCGTCGAGGTCGGTGTTTCCGTGGACGGCCCAGGGGATGATGTGGTGGGCTTGGCACCAGTTGGCGTTGGCGCCGCATCCCACACAGGCTTTGTCCCGGGCTACGAGGGCGATCCGTTGGGCTGGGCTGGCGGCACGCCGTGATCGTCCCAGGTCTAGGGGCTGGGATACACCTTTGAAGATGGCGGGGAGGATCTCCGATTGGCAGGCCAGGTCTCTGATCTTCTTTATCGGGATGGGGGTTCCGTCCCCGAGTCGCCCGTTTTTGAGTTCCCGAAAGATCACGTCGTAGTCGGCGATCAACAGCAGCCTGGGTCCGCGGGGAGGTTTACCGTCTTGGTTGGTGTCTTCTCTGGTGACCAACCCCGCTAGGGCGTCGGCCATTCGCTGTCCCGGAGAGCACCTTGCCCGGGGGTCTTCCTCCCGCCACAGTTCGTTCATCTTCTGCGATAGGGCGGTTTCGATGAGGGCGCCGGTGATGGGGTCGAACCGGCCGTATAAAACGGTCATGCCGTCTGTGCGGTCGGTGCGGATCTTGGCGAACCGCTGTGACCGCTGATGCTCCAACCGGCCCATACCATCATCCTCAGAACGCTGCTGCTGGTACTTTCGGACCGTCCCCGCGAACTTGTCAGGTGACTGGGTGCGGGCCTTGTCCACCAGTTCTGTTTCGTCTATGTCTCCCTGCTGGGAGGCTTTGGCCAGGATCCGCGCGTTGTCATATGGGATTTCACCGTCCCGCATTCCTTCCGCCGTCTTGGGTAGTTCTTCCAGCTCGACTGCGGTTTCTACTTCGGACCGGGCTTTGCCGCGGGGTCGCAAACCGGTCTCCCGCAGGTTGTTTTCGGTGATGTGGGCGCCTTCTCGGCGGGTTAGTTCCGCCAAGATCCCGGTGCGGAAACCGGCCACCTGGTTCTCGACCCGGAAAGTGGACCGCAACCAACCCTGGAGCTGTTCCAACGTCGCCTCCCCTGCCGGCCGGGTGGGTAAGACCACCCGCACCTCGTCGGCAATCCGACGGTCAATAGCTGTCTTCTCCATGTCCACCAGTATGCCAAAGGGGGTGTGACAAAACACCACCACATATCACCAAAGTGGGAAAACAAACACTAAATAAAACCTGTTTAGCCGGTACGCGAAAAACCCCGGCGCCAAAGGGTTGACCTCTGGGCAGGGAATGGAGAACAGTGTATGGCATGGTTTGGAGTCGTAAGCCCGGCAGAGACTGGCGCTATCGGGTGCTGGGAGTCCGATGCGCGGTAGACCCGGTCTTGCATGCCCTGGGCCCGCTGGGTCTGGCGTCCGCCCGGGGGACAGCTCTGGTGGTGGACCTCGATGATGATGCGCCCGCCTATCCGGGATCGACCTCCCTCGCCAAACTGGTTGTCTCCCAGCCGAGGCTCTCCGATCTCCGTCCACTTCGCCCCGGCGTGGCGGTATTGCCCAACGGCTCTGTTCATCCTGGGGAAGCCGCCCGCGTGATCGAGGCACTGATCGCAGGATGGCCGGCGGTGGTGCTGCGATTGGGCGCCGCCCGCGGTCTTCCTCCCGCCCTCCTCGACGTTCCGGTTGTACCGGTCGCTCCTCTCTTGCCCGGTTTCCTCCATCCCGCCCTGACTGGCGCTGCCGTCTACCAGTCGGTCTTGCGCGGACCGCCTCCCAGGCTCAGGGGCGTCGTACTGCCTCCCCTGGGAAGATCCCACATCCAGGGGATGCTCACGGGCACCGGACTCCCACCCCGGCGATGGGTGAGGGCCTGGGAACGGGTCTGGGAGGTCTCATGGCGCTGATCGACCGGCTCGTGGACACCATTCTCCTCTCGGACTTTCCGACCGATCGGGCCGCTCTCACCCGGCACGTCAAGAAGGTGCTGGCTACCGAGGCGCCCCTGGCCCACCCCCGGGTGGTGGAAGGAGTGGTGGACTCCCTGATAGGCCTGGGCCCGCTGGAGGAACTCCTGCGGGAACCGGACGTCACCGACGTGCTGGTCAACTCTCCCTCGGAGGTGTGGGTGGAGCGAGGCGGCCGCCTGGAGCGCACCACCATCTCATTCGGCGACGACGATGCCGTGATCGCCGCGGTGGAAAGGGTGATCGCACCCTTGGGCCTCCGCATCGACCGGGCCTCGCCGATGGTCGACGCCCGATTGGCGGACGGGAGTCGCCTCCATGCCATCATCCCGCCCGCGGCGGTCGACCATCCCATAGTCGCCGTGCGCCGGTTCATCCCCCAGGCTGAGGACCTGGGCGCCCTGGTGGAGATGGGCTCTGTCACTCCCGACCAGGCCGAGGAGCTTTCCTCGGTGGTCGAGGAGAGAAAGAACCTGGTGGTCTCGGGCGGCACCGGCTCGGGGAAGACCACCCTCCTGAACG
>JAPPKR010000134.1 GCA_028819835.1 bacterium
CGCCAACGGATCCGGACTGTCCCACCCCAACCCCACGTCACCACCCAGCACCCGCTCCGCCGATCTCACCATCTCCGCGTGCACCCAGGTCGCCACCCCCTTCGCCTCCAACGCCCGATCAAACACTACGAACAGCACTGGCGACCACCCCCTAACTCAGCAGCCCGGCCAGCCCACCGCCGGCGACTCCCAAATAGCCAGCGTCTCCAACCCCTCCCCCACCAACCGCGCCACCATATCCGCATCCAACTCCAACGTCACATCACCAGGATCCACTGCACGCAACTCCGCAATCAACACAGCACACCCACCGGGCTGCCGCCCGAACACCGCCACATCACCAGCCCGCGGGCCCGGCCCGGCCCACAACGACGCGTCCACCGGGAACCGCATCAACGTCGCCGTCTCATCGTCGGGCGCCAATTTCCCCTTCACCAACACCGCTGCAGGCACCACCACTCCATCCGGCAACGCCACCGACGACACCGCCCCACCCGATAGCATCTCCCTCGTAGCGAACAGCGACGCCAACGACTCCGGCGCCGGCACCATCACAAACTCGCCCACCTCTCCGGCGCGCCACTCCCCGATCGTCACCGCCACACCCACCGTCGGTTCCTCATCTCCCCTCAAGAGCCAAATTGAGACCACGCCCACCGCCAATGTCGCCACGATCCACGCCCACTGGGCGGCCGCCAACCCCAACACCCGCGATTCCAGCACCTACTCATTCCCCCCAAAACCCGTCGTGGTCCTCTCCCAATCCGAGTAATCCACCAACCTTCGCACCATCGACACCCCCGAATGCAACCTAACCACATCCGTTCTCACCTCGCCATCGTCCGTTGTCTGCACCCGGGCATACAACGACCACTCCCACACCGCCGTGTAAGGCACAAAGAAAGCACACTCCCTCTCCGGATCCGCCTCATCCACATCACACCACTCCGAAGGATCAGGATGGTCCCGTTCCAACGCCTCCCAACGAACCCGCGTCTCTTCCTGCTCCTCAATCGACATCTGATTCCACCTATCCACCCAATCCTGAGCCACCGACCCGATCTTCAGCCGCTCCGTATACGACCACGGCTTCAGCGAATTCCACCTCGACCACGTCTCCACCGAATACCACCAACACCCACCGTCATCCTCAACCGCCGCCGCGGAAGCACCAACAGCCACCGCCCACACCGGCGGCTCGGCCGACGCAGGCGACGAAATCTTATCCGACGCGATAAACCAATACGACCCGCCGGCCTGGGGAGGCTCATCACCAGCCCACACCGCACCAACCGACCCATCATTGGCAAACGACGTCTCCCAACCCACCAAATCACCGATTGAATCCCGCAACTCCTGCTCCTGGTCCGACGACAACCCGCTCGAGCACACCAACGGAACAGCCGTCGTCGTAGGCGCGGGTTGAGTGGTAGTGGTCTTGGTGGTTGTGGTCGTCGCACACGGAGGAACAGTCCCCGTCCGATGGCCCCCACCCGAGTGATAGGTATAGGTCTGCGACACCCCATCCTTGCAGGACGGCCGGGGAGGATGATTCGCATGACATCCAGATCCATACCGATGAGTCCCACTCGGACACGGTGTGGGATCGGGTGGCGACGGGCGCGTCGTGGACGTCGTCGTGGTGGACGTGCTGGTGGTCGTTGAAGACGCCGTGGTGGTAGTGGACGTACGGGTAGTAGTCGTCGTGGAGTTCGTTGTGCTCGTCGTAGTAGGAGCAACATGGGTATGAGGTACGTACTCCCGACAGTCCGATCCCAGGCCCCCAGCCCAAAAGCCCGAACACTCCAGCCGCGTCTGGCTGCTGATATTTGAACAGGCGGGGTCGGAGCCCGGAGTGCATGGCACCATGACAGTCCAGACCTCCCATTGTTCGCACTGGCCGTACCAGTCCCACGAGAGGCATCTGCGGCGTTCCTCGGGTTTTGTCCCGACATATGTGGTGGTCTGGGTGACCGTTCCCGGCCGGGTTCTGGTATCCGCTCCGGACTGTTGAGGTGACGGGATCAACACCAGTACAACCGCGGCGGCCAGCACCAGGCCCGCCGACCAGAGAATGGAGCGGTGGCGATGGCGGACCTGCGCCGGAGTCACGAGGGAGGCACCCCCAAATACTCACCCTCAAGGCGGGGCAGGCCCCTATCCAACCGGTACAGGGTGTTCGGATCATCATTGGCGCGGGGATCAACGTAATACAGGCGGGTGTTGGGCGGCGGGAGAGACTGGTCGAAGAACCGCGAGTCGGGAAAGTGGGGAGTGGGATCGTCAGGACACCGTAACTCCCTTTCCGGGACATAGTCAGGAAAGTTCGCGATGGTGCGGTCCATTTTGTCGCAGAACTCTCGGTAAGACTGCCGCCAGGTGCCGTCAGCGGTGCGAACCATCAACGTCTCGATCCAGTCCACGGGGCCTCCGATCTGGAAGTCTCCCCGGAGACGCTCCTCCGACACTTCCCGGCCCTGGGCCGCGCTCCATTCGTAATAGCGGATGGCCGCCTGCCGTTCCTCCTCGCTCAAATCCCGCACCGGCCAAACCGCCCGCCACTCGAGAAGGATCATCGACGCCTGCGCAAAGCCTCCCCGCCACTTGACACCCCTGATCTCAGTGGTCTTCGTCGCCCGACCGACAGGTCCCATCCCCGAAGCTATGAACGGGTCCTGTATATTGTCCACCGCCTCCAACAGGTCGGCAAGGACCTGGCCATCCCGCACGGCGGCCATCCGTTGCTCGACCGTGCCGGACCAGGCGTACTCGATAGCGGTCTGGACGGCTTGGAGAGTGCAAGCATCCTCGACCGGTTGGTTCTTGCTCCACACCTCCTCCACCGGTGCGCATTCCCGCCCCAGGGCCTGAGCGGTCCCGGGAAAGCGCGGCTCCGAAAAAGGAGTGGTGGGACGGATCGAAGGCCCAGGCGGAAACTCAACATCCCAATCCGCGGCCCACGATCCATCGACGCGGGTGACGGCCACCATCAGCGTCTCCCCAAGGGGAAAGGTGAGCCCGACCGCTATCTGGTTCGGGTGCTCAACCCAACCCACGTCGTAGCGGTGGGGGAAGTAGGTCCCCCCAATCTTCAGCAACTGGACATTGTGGACGAGTTGGATTGCCTGCCAGAACGTCGCCCGTTCCGCGGCGCCGTCCTCCCGGAGGCCGTGATAGAAGCGGTAAAAGCTATAGGTACCCCAGTCACGCTCGGACTCGTTCAGATGCCAATCATCCGCACCCACGGAGTGCGGATCAACCAGCGCCACCGCTTCATCGATCAAACCGGGCCGCCACCACTCGACCACCACCTCGTCTGCACTCCCACTCCTTTCCTCCACTTCACCCTGCTCTTGATCCTCCTCCGGTTCGGGATGGGGATCCTGCGCCGTAGCCAGGGGCCCGCACTGCTGGGTGTCTGTGTCCCACCCTCCCCCAGCGGCCTCACAGACATCGGCAGACAAGAGAGACTCCAGGCTCACAATGTCGGCCTCGGCTACTTCCTCGGGGGTTGTCGGCGTGTCCGGAGGTGCGATCGGTGTGTCGTCTGGGTGGTCGGGATGGCACTCCCCGCCCTGGTGGGCGTGGGTTCCCTCCGGACACTCTTCTTCGACCGCCACCTCAGGGAGGTCACTCTCGACGGCCACCCGTTCTGCGGCATTTTGGGTGGTCGCGGGAAGTAACGGAGGTAGGGCTGAGTTGATGGTGGCGGCAGGCGCCGGTTCGGTGGTGGGCGGGTGGGCGTCATCCCCGCAGGACGCCAGTATTAGTGCCATCAAGGTGATAGCGCGGGTGGTTGTCATCAGGAGGGTTCTCCCTGTTGATTCTTCAACAGCGATACACCGCGTTGAACGCCCTAGCCGCTTCCGCCTCACTAGCCCACGACCAGGGAGATCAGTTCCGTCACCGGATAAGCGTCGATGGAATAGGTGTTAGGGATCCTCAGGGTCTTCATCCCACTGCCCACGGCGTACCAGCCCGACCAGACGAAGGAGGTTGCGATCTCATAGGCGCCGATCCCGGTCCGGCATCTGGGTCCGTCCTCCTCACAGGTCTTGGCCTGGTAGGTGTGGCTCGCCGCGCCGTCCGGATAGCCCGTCAGCCGGGAGTGGAGAGCCTCTCCGAATACTTGGGCGGGACCGTCATCCCAGTCGATCCTCACCTGGCGCACCTTCACCTCTGCTTGCAATGATCGGCCGGTGTAGGGCGACGTCGAGGTGTAATCCCAGGGAGCGGGAGTGGTCAAGGCCGCGAAGGTCTCGATGCCGACCAGGCCGCGGGGAAACGGAGGGTCGAAGGAGACCCGCGGAGACTGATGGGCGTAGTCCCCGATCTCGCTCCACACAAACCCCTCGATCTCCCCTCTCTCCACCGCCGGCCAGGAACACCGGTGGGCCGTTCCAATCACCCGGTGCCCACCCCGTCTCCCGTCGGGAGACCAGCCATAAGTCAGATCACCGTCCTCGTGGAGTTCCAGGAACACCCATTGAGTGGACCTGGTCCCCATGTAGAAACACCCGCTGGAGCTGATCTGCAGGTCAAGACTGCCGAAAGAGGGACCGTAGTGGGAGCCTCGGCGCTCGGTGTGGATACAGTTGGTCACGGGATAGACCTCCCCGGTTTCCTCGTCGATTGCCGCCCTGACCGTGCACACTCCCTCCGAATGGGTAGGCGGCGCCGACACGGCGGGGAGTGTCTGGGCCAGTCCCGCCGCCAGCAATGCCCCGCACACCCAAGCCTTCACCCTGGAAATGCTCACGGCCCCTCTCCCATTACTCAACCTCCCCACCAGGCTCTCCAATCCTTGCCTGGGTGGGGAAGAGGCAGGGGTGGCGGAGTCCACTCCGGACCAAGGGAGGAGTCCGGACACCCGCATCCACCCGCCACCAGGGCCGACAATCCCCCGTTTCACCGTTGATGCCGGCAAAATGCCCCTGCCTCTTCACTTCCCCTCCTTCATCGGTGGCGAGACCGAAAGTTACATACGTCGCGGCGCCCCGGAGGAAGGAACGGCGGGTGTTGTATCGCGACCTTCCAGGACTAATCGCGACGATGGAAACGGCGCCTACCCGGCGGGCCGGGTCCCGCGTATCGGGGACCGACCGCCACCGAGTTGGATAGAACTCCCGCAACAGTGACGCACAGGAAGTTCGCTCCGTCAACGACTTAAGCCACGGCTTCGGGGTATGGTGAGAGGCATGGGTTGGTCGCGAAGCGGAGGGCGCCGAGGGAGAGGCATGGGTTGGTCGCGAAGCGGAGGGCGCCGAGGGACCGGAGCGCGGATCAAGGAGCAACATCGCACCGCTTCGGTGCTGTTGGCGCTGCTCCTTTTGTTGGCTGGCGCCTGCGGCTCTGACGAAGAGTCCGCCTCAGAGGATGCGGCTGCGGCTTCGGCCACGGCGGCCGCGGCGGTAGCGGAAGCCGCAGCCGCAGAAGCCGCAGCCGAAGATGTGGAGGTGGCGGCCGCGATGGCCGAGGAGGCCATGGTGGAAGCGCAGACTTTGGAGGAGGTGCAGGCGGAGTTGGCCGATACCCAGGCGGCAGCCGGGTCGGCGGACACCGAGGCTGCAGCGGCCGCGGCCGAAGCAGCCGCGGAGGCAGCAGTGATGGCCGCGGAAGAGGCGGAGATGGCTACAGAGGAAGCGATGGCGGCCGAGAAGGAGAGCGACGTCAGTTCTGTTGACGACGGCTCGGCAGGTGCGGTTGTCGAGTTGTCGACCGCCAACTCCCCCGCCGCTTTCGGGCGGGACGTCATCTACCGAGCCTGGGTTTCGGTGGAGGCGCCGGACGTGGCGGCCGCCACCAACCAGGCCATATCGGTCGTCCAGGGCCTGGGCGGGTTCGTGTTCGGACAGCAAACCCGATCCAGGCCGTCGGCCTACTCAGAGATCGTCTTCAAGGTGCTGCCGGAGGACTTCTCCGTTGCGCTGGCAAGGCTCTCCCAGATAGGTGAACTGGTGGACCAGCAGATCAGCGCCGACGACGTGACCGACCGGATCGTCGACCTCCAGAGCCGGATCACCACCGCCCAAGCGAGCGTGATCCGGCTGCGCAGCTTCCTCGAGACCGCCACCAACCTGGAGAACGTGGCCTTCTACGAGGGGGAACTGCTGATCCGAGAGACCGACCTCGAGAGGCTGCGGGGCCAAGTGCGCACTCTCCAGGACCAGGTTGCCCTGGCCACCATCACCCTGGCGATCAGCCAGTTGCCCGACCAACCGATAATCCTCCCGAACACCGGACTCCTGGTCACCGCCTGGATGTCAACCGGCGGTGAGGACCCCTGCCTGGGATCCAAGGACATCTCCGTCCGCCGGGACGACACGGTCAACTTCTGCGTGGAGGTGGCCAACAAGGGCGAGACGACCCTCACCGATGTGGAGCTGCACTCCGACGTCCTCCTGCTGGACATAAACCCGTTCGTGCTGGAACGGGGAAGCTTCAACCGGATAGAGCCGGGACAGTTTCTCACAGCCACCCTCACCGAGGAGATGATCAAGGGCCGCCTCGCCAGCCGGATTGCAACCCGAGGCCTGGAAATACTGATCGAAGCCACCGCCACGCCGGGGAATGCCGCCGGCGGTGCGCTGGGGACCATCTCCGACAGGACCCGGATCACCGTAACCGCACAGGAGGTGATCCCCAACCCGGGCATCTTCGTGCATGCCTGGGTCTCCAGTGACGACGACGATCCATGTCTCGGCGCCAAGACGGTCACCGTCCAGCCCGACGACGGCATTGTGAACATCTGCGTCTTTGTTGGAAACCCCGGAAACACACCGATCACCGATGTAGAGATCCAGTCGCCGGCGCTGGACCTCGGCGCCAACCCGCTGACCATTGAACACGGCGGGTTCGAACGGATAGAACCCGGCCAGTTCCTCACGGCCACGCTTACCGAGACCGTCGAGAAGGGTCGCTTCAACGGCCGCGTCGCCATCAGAGGCCTCGACATCGAGATAGCGGCGAACGCCACACCCCTGGACCCGGACGGAATTCCTTTGGATAGCGTCTCCGACACCACCGGAGTGACGGTGACGGCCCAGGAAGTGCTTCCCAACACCCGCATGCAGGTCACCTCCTGGGTTTCCGCCGACAGCGAAGACCCCTGCCTGGGCTCGCCCGACATCTCCCTGGAGGCCGATGACGACCGGGTGAACTTCTGTCTGGAGATCGGCAATCTGGGTGACACCGCTCTCACCGACATCAGGATCGAGTCCCACAGCCTCCCGCTGGAGGAGAACCTCTTCGCACTCGATCACGGAAGCTTCGAGCGGATCGAGCCCGGGGAGTTCCTCACCGCCACCCTCACCGAGTCGGTGGAGAATGGGCGTATGGCGGGTCGGCTCGCCGTCCGCGGCATCGACGTGGAGATCACGGTCATCGCCACGCCGATTGACTCCGAGGAGGAGGTAGTCTTGGACGACACCCTGGCATCCACCCAGGTCATGGTGTACGTGGAGGCGGATCGAAGGGGCGATGGCTCACCGTCCGGATTCGGCGACGCCCTCGATTCCAGCATGGAGGCGCTGGTTGCCGTCCTGGGCGGGCTGGCGGTGGTGATGGGCGTCTTGATCCCGTTCCTGCCGTTCATCGCCATCGTCGTGGCAATTCTCTGGTGGAGGCGCCGTCGCAGGCGCCGCGCCATCACACCGGCGCCGGTGGAGCCGGAGACGGCCGAGGCAACGGTAGAGGCCGGGGACAGCGACTAGTCGACTTATCCCAGTCCAGGTTGTCGAATGAACCCGACATCGATAATGAGACCAGGGTTTTTGTCGCTTACAGTCCGGACAGAATCAGTTTTTCTCCATTAGGACCGCCAGTTCTACCAGGGTTCGTACCCCGAATCCGGTGGCGCCCGCCGCCAGGTAGTGCTTGGCACCCTTGGTCTTGGCCGGTCCCGGTATGTCAAGGTGTGCCCAGGGGACGTCGGCGGTGAACTCCTGGAGCAACAGGGCGGCGGTGATCCCTCCGCCCCAACGGCCTCCGGTGTTCTTCATGTCGGCCACCGGGGAATCGAGCAACTTGCGGTACTCGGGGGGCAGGGGAAGCGGCCAGACCCTCTCACCTGCGGCCTCGGCCGCCTCGGCCACCACCCTCCTGGCGTCCTCGGTTCCGTACAGTCCCGCGTATCTGAGACCGACCGCTACCGCGGTGGCTCCGGTCAGAGTCGCCACGTCGACCATCAAATCCGGCGATCCCTCGGCGCCCAGGCTCAGGGCGTCCGCCAGGACCAGCCGACCCTCGGCGTCGGTGTTCACCACCTCCACGGTCTTCCCGTTGCGGGCCGTGAAGACATCCCCCGGCCGGGTTGCCCCGCCCCCCGGCATGTTCTCGGCCAGGGCGGCCAGCACCTCCACCTTCACCCCCAGACCGAGCCGGCTGATCGCCACCCCGGCAGCCGCCACCGCTGCGGCACCGGACATGTCGAACTTCATCAACTCCTGGTTCTTGGCCGGTTTGAGGGAGAGCCCTCCCGAGTCGAAGGTGATTCCCTTCCCGGCCAAGGTCAGCTTGGGACCCTCCCCCGGCCCGATCATCCGCACCAGGCGAGGAGGGCGATGCGACCCCCGCCCCACCGACATGATCCCGCCCATCCCTTCCTCGGTGAGTTTCTTCTCGTCCCAAATCTCGACGGTCATCCCCGCTTCGGTCGCCAGGGCGGACATCGAAGCGGCGAGGTTGGCGGGACCCTGGTCCTGGGGAGGCTGGTTCACCCAATCCCGGGCGGCGTTCACCGCTTCGGCCACCACCCGGCAACGCTCGACGGTATCCATCCAACCGGGGGGCACCGGAACGGCCAATCCCACCGCCGGCACCGGTCGGTCTGACGGCTTGCTCCGATAGTCCTCGTATCGATATCCGGCAAGGAGCGACCCCTCCACCGTGGCGGCCAGCGCACCAGGCGTCGACAACTGGTGAAGAGTAGTGACCAGGTGTTCGGTCCGGGGAGCAGCCCTGTAACCGGCGCCCGCGGCTCTGCGCACAGTCTCCTGGTCGGGATCGTCGCCCACCCCCACCATCACGACCCATCGGTAACCGATCCCTCCCGCGGTGGGCACCACCGCCACCTCTCCCGGCTTGCCCGAGAAACCCACTCCCTCCAGGTGCTCGCCCACCCACGATCCCAGACGATCCAACACGTACTCGGCGCCCGGTCCCGGCGCCCGGTCGGCGCCCATGGGGACCACCAGCACCGGTGCCTCACCGTCGGCTACGGCCGCGGCCGAACCTACATCAGCAAGTCTCGTCACGCCTCTAACCGTTGCTCGCCATCCGTGAGGCGAGTTCCACCAGGGTTCGCACTCCGAAACCGGTGCCGCCTTCAGAGATGTAGTGCTCCTTCTTGGCGGATCTGGCGGGTCCGGCCACGTCGAGGTGAGCCCACGGGACATCGCCGGTGAACTCCTTCAAGACGAGGGCGGCAGTGATCGCACTACCCCATTGCCCCCCGGTGTTCTTCATGTCGGCCACCGGCGAGTCCAGCAACTTGCGGTACTCGGGAGGCAGGGGAAGCGGCCAGACCTTCTCCCCCGCCGCCTCGGCTGCCTCGCCCACCGCTGTCCTGGCGTCCTCGGTCCCGAACAGCCCGGCTATCTCGAGACCCAGGGCTATCTTGCACGCCCCGGTCAGGGTGGCCAGGTCGACCATCAGGTCCGGCGATCCCTCCACTCCGAGACTCAGGGCGTCCGAGAGGACCAGCCGACCCTCGGCGTCGGTGTTCATCACCTCCACGGTCTTCCCGTTGCGGGCTCGGAAGACATCACCGGGACGGGACGCCCGCCCTCCCGGCATGTTCTCGGCCAGGGCGGCGAGCACCTCCACCCGCACTCCCAGGCCGAGCCGGCTGATTGCCGCCCCCGCCGCAGCGGCCGCCGCTGCGCCCGCCATGTCGGTCTTCATGTTCTCCATCATGGTGGGGGACTTGAGGGATAACCCGCCCGTATCGAAGGTGATGCCTTTCCCCACCAGGGTCAGTTTGGGACCTTCCCCCGGACCGACCAACCGCACCAGGCGCGGCGGACGGTGCGATCCCCGTCCGACCGACAGGATCCCGCCCATCCCCTCCTCCTCCAGCTTCTTCTCATCCCACACTTCGACGGTCATCCCCGCCTTGGTCGCCACCTCCGACATCGAAGCCGCCAGGTCGGCAGGCCCCTGGTCGAGCCCGGTCTGATTCACCCAGTCCCGGACGTGGGCGACCGCCTCGGCCACAATGCGGGCCCGCTCGGCCGTATCGGCCCAATCCGAAGGCAGCGGGGCGGCCAGCCGAACCTCCGCCAGAGGCCGGTCCGACTTCTCACTCCGATAGTTCTCGTACCGATAGCCAGCCAGGAGCGCCCCTTCCACCGTAGCGGCCAGGGCGCCGGGAGTGGATACCTGGTGGAGGGTGGTGACCAGGCTCTCGGTCCGGGGAGCGGCCCGGTAGGCAACAGCCGAAGCTCTGCGCACCGTCTCATGATCGGGATCGCCGCCCACACCGGCCATCACCACCCAGTTGTACCGGAATCCACCCCCTGTCGGGATCACCGCCACCTCCCCCGGTTTACCCGAGAAACCCACTCCCTCCAGGTGGTCGCCCACCCACGAACTCAGTTGATCCAACACGTACTCGGCGCCCGGCCCGGGCTCCCGGCCGGTGCCCATCGGCACCACTAAGACCGGTCCCTCACCGTCGGAAACCGCCGCGGCCGAACTTATTTCAGGAAGTCTTGTCATGGGTGTAACCCTACCGCCCTCCACCCGGGAATCGCCGATCACCTAGGGATAAAAGGCGCCTCTGAGTCGGCGTCGTAGAGGACGCCAGGCTATAGCGGCAACTGCGGTCAAAACCGTTGCGAGAAAGAACATGGACCGGGGACCCACCACGCCGGTGACGAATGAAGCGAACGGCGGCGCAATCACCTGGGCCACCCGCACTCCCGCCACCCAAGTGAGCATCACTACCCCCCGAT